>JAGKTB010000399.1:0-3612 GCA_018993145.1 Flavihumibacter sp. | reverse complement strand
GAAAACTATTTTTTAAAAGAACAACTTGATGAAACGCAGCAAGTACCGCTGCTGCAGGTCCTTGGGCAAATTGGCGGCGAGGAGGCAAGAAATTTTCTTGGGACATTGATTACAAAACCTTCCTCCAATCACCCGACATTAATAAAAGCGCTTTACAGAAGTAAGTTCAAAGCGTCATCAGCAAATCGTTCTGAATTGGAAGAATTAACCAAAGCCTATATTTTTTACGCAACCGAATTATTATTCATGCAACGTGGGTTGCAGGACACTAACCAGCCAAGCAGTTTATTATATGGGGCCATACAAATTGAGTTGAATGAAATTCGGGAGCTTTTGTTGTGTTTGTTTGGCTTATTGTACAACCGGGAAAATATTCAAAAATCAAAGAATGCTTTGCTGGCAAATAAAAAAGAAACCATTGCCAATGCAATGGAAATAATTGAAGTGACAGTAAAGAAAGAACTGAGTAAATACTTCTGTATTTTATTTGAAAACTCCAGCATTGAAGAACGCTGTAATGCCCTGCGGGCTATTTACAAGGATAGTGACTTTAGCAAAATTGACACAGTAATGCAACGCATATTAGCTGAAAAGCCAATCCGCTATCACGACTGGACAACTGCTTGTACTTTATATATTTCCAGAAAATATGAAATTCCGGTAAAGAGCAGCAATTATGATAAATTTCTAAATTCAAAAAACAGTCTGCTTAAAGAGACAGCAGCGTTTGCGTTAGCATAAATCAATAGTATGAGTCAGCATTCAGGAGATCGGTTATTGTTGATTGAAAAGGTTTTATTACTTAAATCCCTTCCAATATTCAGAGATACACCAGAAAATATTCTGGCAGATCTGGCACCTCTGATGGAAGAAGAAGAATTTGAGCAGGGCACTACTATATTCCGGGAAGGGGAAATTGGAGATTGCATGTTTATCATAAACAGGGGCGTTATAAATATCCATAAGGGTTCCATAGGGCTGGCAGAATTGGGAGAAAAGGAGGTATTCGGAGAATTATCCCTGCTCGACGCCGAAACCAGGTCGGCTAGTGCTACCTGCAAAACAGATTGCACCCTGTTCCGAATCAACCAGGAGCCATTTTATGAACTAATCGACTCAAGGCCTGAGATTGCCAGGGGATTTATTAAGATTCTGTGTAAGAGATTAAGAGCACAAAATGAACGGTCGGTCCAAATTGTAAAATAATCCGGGATAATGGGTATTTTCCCCCTTGCAGAACGTTCGTAAAAAATGTACCTTTCCAATTATCTGCTAAGCGACTAAGAAAAACTGCCACAAATCCTTTTTCCTGTCATTGATCAAACGTACCCCTAACAGTACATAAACCCCATCACAAAGAATCAATCTGGTTTAGCCCAAAGCTGGGCCTGGATTGGTTCCCAAACGTTTGACTATGAGAAAAATGGACACTCGTCTGTTCCGGCGGTGGCAGCTGCTGATCGCTGTAATCTTCGTATGTATACAACCTTATACAAACGCACAGACAAAACTAAACGAGTACCTGTTATTTAGTGGAGCTCCCAATTGCACCTCCTGTGGAATTGAAATCGGATCTGCCAACCAGTTAAAATCTGGCAGAATTGGTGGATATGGTATGGTAAGATCCACCGGATCGGCTACCATTAATTCCTCCATTCACACCAATACCAGTATTCAGTTAACCAACAGCAATACGGTTATTGGCAACTTAACCGCTGCTAATACAAGCAATAATTCCCAGGCTATTAGCCTAGGTTCCAATTCGCAGGTGACAGGAAACCTGGATGCAGCCGGTAATATTTTTGTGGGAGGGGGAACCATCCGTGGTACTATTACGCATCCGGTTGGAACAAACTATACAGGACCGCAACCAATCAATGGCGTGGTGCGCCAGCAGACACCTGATCTTCCGGTGTTACCGGTGTTGCCGAATCAGGCAGCCATTCAAAATGTTACTGGTACATCCATAACCAACACCAGAAGCATCAGTCCGGGTGTCTATGGTGCAATTGAATTAAACGGTAATAAAACCATCACGTTTAACGGTCCGGGTATCTATACTTTTAAACTAATCCGAAACAGCGGGAATTTCAACAAATTCATATTTGATTTTGGAACCAATACCACGGGCATTTTTAAATTACTGATAGAGGGAGATGTTGATCTTGGAAAACTGGCAGTTGATTTAAAAGGAAGTGGATCTGCAGCCCGTATCTATGCAGAAGCACAGGGAAATGGCTCCAGTTCCAAAGACAAACAAACTGCCTGGATTCAGAGTAACGGGAGTACTGGCAGTACTGTATCGCAATGGTTTGGTACTATCTATGTTCCAAATGGTAATGTAGTGATCGGATCTGGATCCAGTATCTCAAAAATTACGGGAGCGATCTGGTCTGGCAGAAAAATCATTATAGGCAGCAGCGTTGAATTAAATCACGTTGCATTGGAATTCTGTTCCGAACCACCCGTTGCGGATGCAGGATCCAACACTACCCTCTCCTGCGCAGGCAGTCCAACTGCTACACTTACAGCAAGAACGCAAACTCCCAATGCCCTGTTTACATGGAAGAATGCAGGGGGTACCATTTTGGGAACAAGTTCCAGTATCACAGTTTCAGCAACCGGAGTTTATTTGCTTACGGTTACAGATCCTGTAACAGGATGCAGCAGTACAGATGATGTGCTGGTGGAAGACAATTCAGATGTATGTCCTTTGTATCAGCCTCCGGTTACCGGAAAAGTGGACGATCTGATAGGATCGGAATTGGACTTTTTGTCTAAAAACCCTGGCGGGGGCGCTAATACCCAGGATTTATTCCTGATTCAAAATGAGGGTGTTTTTGTTGAAATCATTGTATATGCAGGCAAACGCGCTTATGTGCTCGATTTGCTGACACAAGCCGGATCTGCCTATGGACTTGACAACCTGATATCCAATGGCAGTAATGAATTTATCATAACTGGCCGGATTCCTATCAGCAATCTTCAGAAACTAAACAGCTTCAATGAGGATAACAGAAGAAGTCCGGATGAAAAACTAATCAACTTCTGCCGGCCTGTTTATCCGCCAGTTACTGATTTTGGGCAGACCTCCAGCCAGGGTGATTCCTCTATAGCAACCAACCAGGTAAGAGCTGCCTATCAGTTGGCAGGAGCAGGGGTAAAAATCGGGGTGTTGTCAGACAGCTATAATACAACAGGAGCAACGCCACTGAATCCACCAGACGGAGGTCCGGCGCGAACAGATGTTCAGAATGGAGATTTTCCAGGACCTGAAAACACCAATTTTCAGACTCCTGTGGAAATAGTAAAAGAATTTCCTTACGGAAGAAGATCAGATGAAGGAAGAGCTATGCTGCAGATCATTCACGATCTGGCGCCCGCAGCCAGCCTGGCTTTCAGAACCGGATTTATTAGTCCGGGTGATTTTGCACAAGGCATTCTCGAACTACAATCCATTTCTCAGTGTGATATTATGGTAGATGATATCACCTTCATTACAGAACCCTTCTTCAAAGATGGAAAAGTTGCACAGGCGGTTGACCAGGTAGCAGCAGCCGGCGTAAGTTATTTTTCTGCTTCGGGGAACTATGGGAATAAGTCTTACCAACG
>JAGKTB010000398.1:0-5519 GCA_018993145.1 Flavihumibacter sp. | reverse complement strand
TACTACTGAATTGGTGGCAGACAATCTTGATGAACTATTTCTGAATAAAGCCATTGAATTGGTAAACAACAATATTCAGAATGAATCACTGGGAGTGGAAATGATTGTAGATCATCTTTTCATGAGCCAGAGTACGCTGTACCGGAAGATCAAATCACTAACGGGTTTGAGTCTGACAGGATTTATACGCTCCATCCGGCTGAAAAAAGCAGCACAACTGATCCTGCAATCCAACATGAAGATGAATGATGTAGCCTTTGAAGTCGGATTCAACGACTATAAATACTTCAAGAAATCATTTCAGCAACAATTTGGCTGCCTGCCCTCTGAATATCGCGAGAAAATTTCCCAAAGTCTTCAGAATTAGGACGATTTGAACGATTAAACCTCCTGATTGAATTCCCTGTACCCCTCGAAAGTTTGGCATTTGACCAAATTTGGAGAGTAAATCAAAACGATGCTTGTTATGTGGAAACTACTTTTTCGCAAGCGCTTTGCAACACTGCTAACCTTGCTGCTTTCCGTATCCCTGCTCCATGCACAAACGGAAAAACGTCTCACCGGTACCCTTCTTTCCTCACGTGATGGAAAACCTGTTGAAGGAGCTACCATACAGTTAATCCCGGGCTCGCGCTCAACTATCACAGATGCCAATGGTAAATTTTCCATTGCGCTGGAGAACGCGACATCTGTCCGGATCAGTTCAGTAGGCTATCAAACCATTACCCAGGCAATTGGTCAGAACCTCGATCTTTTCCTCACCCTGGAAGCACAATCCGGTGCGATGGATGAGGTAGTGGTAGTAGGTTATGGCGAACAGAAAAAAATCAACCTGACCGGTGCGGTGGAAACGGTTCGTTTTAGTGATGCTGTAAACCAGCCGGTAACAAATTCCGGACAACTACTATATGGCAAGGTTGCCGGTGTACAACTCACACAGTCCAACGGTTTGCCAGGTGCGGACAACTCCAGTATTATCATTCGTGGTGTTGGAACATTTGGAGCAAGCACACCATTGGTAGTAATTGACAATATTCAATACAACGGACTGGCAGAGTTTAACAGCCTTGCTCCTACGGATATTGAATCCATTTCTGTGCTGAAAGACGCTTCCGCCTCTGCCATTTATGGAGCAAGAGGTGCGAATGGAGTAATCCTGGTTACCACTAAAAAAGGAGCCAAAGGAAAAAGCAGTTTTGATTATAACAATTACTTTGGCTTTCAACGCGTAACAGTAGTTCCGGAATACCTGGATGCTGTAAACTATGCACTGCTTAGAAATGAGCGTGATGTCAATGCGGAAGGAGCAAATACAAATATCCGGTACGATCAGGCCGCGATTGATGCAATCCGCAATGGTACAAGTCCGGAGCGTTATGCCAATACCAACTGGGCGAATACCATCCTGCGCGATGCACCGGTTCAGCAGCATTATCTTTCTTTTTCAGGAGGAAATGATGCTACTACTTTCCGCCTTTCAGCAGGTATCCTCAGCCAGGATGCTATTGTAAAAGGTAAGTTCAAAAACAACCGTTACACGTTTGGATTCAGCCTTACCAATAAAACAACCAAGTGGTTAACCATCACCAATAATACCAATACATATTGGGCCAAGTTCCGGGGACCATCAGGTGGACCGGATGCCATCACCGGCGAAACTGGTATCATTAACCAATTCCAGCGTTCTGCTCCAACTGTTCCTGTATTTTATCCCAATGGAGAATATGGAATTGTAGATGGCGCCTGGCAGAATACCAACTTCTCCCGCCCCATTACCAATCCTATTTTACGCGGACAGTTTGGTGATTATGAAAATGACAATATCAATATCAGCAGCCGCCTCGCAGCAAAAGCAAGTTTCCTGAAACATTTCAGTTTCGAAACCAGTGGTGCGATCAACGTAAACATTAACAATACTTCCAATTTCACACCTACCCGTACTGACCGGGCATGGGATGGTACCATAGTAAACGTCAATGATCTCAACAGCCTGCGCAATGAATTTGGCTTTTTCTATCGCCTGCAGAATGAAAATGTGCTGCGTTACAGCGAGGATTTCGGAGATCATATGCTGTCAGCATTAGCGGGCCATTCAGTGATCTATGATAAAACCGATGGCTTCCAGGGTTCCCTGCAAGGATTTCCTTCTGATGCGATCCAGGAATTTGATGGTGGTGGTGTAATCAATCCATCTGTATCAGGTGGAGCCAATGAAGTAACCCTGCAATCTTTCTTTGGCCGGATTAATTATAATTATGACGATAAATATTTACTGGAGTTGAATTTGCGTCGCGATGGCTCCTCCCGGTTTGGGCCTAATAACCGCTATGGAACTTTCCCTTCTGTTTCAGCGGGATGGAATATCAGCCAATCAAAATTCCTGCAGAATATCCCATCCATCAACAACCTGAAACTCCGTGCCAGCTGGGGATTGAGTGGAAACGACCGGATTGGTAACTATATCTATGAACAAACCTATAACAGCGGGCTCGATTATCACCTTGGCAGCAGCGTGATTATACCTGCGGTAGCACTTACCTCACTTGCGAATCCAAGGATCACCTGGGAAACCATTGAGCAGTTTAATGTGGGAATGGATCTGGCCATGTTCCAGAATCGATTCTCCTTTTCCGCAGAATATTTCAGAAGAAGAAGTTATGACATTCTGTATACCAATTTCCCGATTCCTAATACGATTGGTGTAACCAACCTGGCTGCACAGAATGCGGCGAGCATGTTGAATGAAGGAGTAGAACTAATTGCCGCTTATCGCCAGAATTTTGGCAAACTGCGCATGAACCTCTCTGCCAATGTTACCAGGATGGCCATGAATAAAGTAACCGGACTGGGACCTGATGGTATTGAAACTATTGGAGGAAACAGCATTATCCGGATCGGGTATCCGCTGAATGCTTATTTCGGATACCAGGCCATTGGTATCTTCCAGACAGAAGAAGAAGTAGCTAATGCACCTGTACAATTTGGATCAGCACTGACTAAACCGGGAGATATCCGGTATGCAGATATTTCTGGTCCGGATAAAGCACCCGATGGCAAAATTGATGCGAATGACCGTACGATTATTGGAAATCCTTTCCCCCGTTGGTTGTATGGATTCAACAGCAGCTTTGAATATGGAGGATTTGATCTGAACATGGTATGGCAAGGAGTAGGCGATGTAGATCGCATCCTGAATTCCAATGGTCAGCTGCCAATGATTGATGACCGTAACAATGCACTTTCTTACTGGCTCAATCGCTGGACTCCGGATAATCCATCCAAGGAATTACCAAGACTGGGTGGTGTGAACAACAATGTGATATCCAGTTTTTATATCCAGGATGTGTCTTATTTAAGATTGAGAAACCTGGAATTCGGTTATACGCTTCCGGTAGCACTGACGAAGAAAGCAGCTATTCAGCGTTTACGCATCTTCGTGAGCGGTCAAAACCTGCTCACCTTTACCAAACTGAAAAACTTTGATCCGGAAAGAGCATCCGGCGGGGCAACCGATCAGCTGACACCCCTGTACAAAGTATTTACCACAGGCCTTAACATTAAATTCTAAGTCATGTTAAAACGCACTATACATATCTTACTGCTGAGTTCAACCGTATTGATGTCTGCAGCCTGCAGTGAAAAGTACCTTGACAGAAGTTCTTTAGCGCAACTGGCGGAAAATAATTTCTGGAAGAATGAGCGCGATGCGCAATTAGGTGTAAATGGAATTTATGAAGCTTTGCAGGATCGTGTGCTCTACAGCGGCACATTGAATGGTCCGGCTGGTATTCCCATATTCGATGGATTAACAGACAATTGCTTTGGCAGTTATAAGTTTGAAGGTCCGGGTAATTTTATGGAAGGCAGAACCGATCCGGCCAATTCCTTCTTCAATCTTTTCTGGACAGCCAATTACAAAGGCATTGCCCGTGCCAATGCAGCCATTGCGAACATTGAAAAGATTCCTGATGCAGATATTACGGCTGAGAGCCGGGCGGCGCTAATCGGACAGGCCAAATTTTTACGTGCTTTGTTCTATTTCAATATTGCACTCTATTTTGAAGAAGCACCACTCATACTGGAAGTACAGACATTGGAAACAGCTTATGTTGGCAAAAACAGCTACCAGGAAATTACCAGTGCTATTATCCAGGATTTGACAGATGCAGCAGCTGCTTTGCCGGTGAGTTATCCGGCTGATAAATTCGGATATGCAACCAAAGGTGCGGCTTTAGGACTGCTGGCAAGAGTTCAATTGTACAATAAGAATTATGATGCTGTACTGGCGGCAACCGAACCGATGTTGAATATGGGTTATGGCCTGTATGGAAATTACGGCAACCTGTTTAGTCCCGCTGGTGAAATAACACCAGAAATTGTTTTTTCTGTACGGTTTATCCAGGACCAAAGCAATAATGGGGAATTGTTTTCCGCCACCTTCCTCGGCATTCCTAAAGTTAACGTACAACCAATGCGCAACCTCGTCCGTGATTACTATTGCACTGATGGATTGCCTATAACCAGTTCGCCGTTGTATAGTCAGGCGAATCAAAAAGCCAACAGGGATCCGCGCTTAACAGCCTCCGTATATTTTCAGGGTGATATTTTTATAACTGATTTAGGAACTGTTTTCCGTGGTAATACAGCAACAACATTTGGTCAGAAAAAATACCTGCGCAGCAGTGCATCTGCAACAGGAATACCGGTAACAGTAGCAGGCGGACAGGATTTTTATGTGATCCGTTATGCAGACATATTATTGATGAGAGCAGAAGCTTTAACGGAGTTAAATCGCGGTGCAGAAGCTTATCCGCTGGTGAATGAAGTAAGGGCGAGAGTGAATATGCCGGCAGTAGAAACAGTTGAAGGTGCTGATCTTTCACAGGAACAAATGCGGGAAGTGATTCGTCATGAAAGAAGGGTGGAGTTTGCATTTGAGGGCCTTCGTTTCTATGATTTGAAACGTTGGGGCCAGATCGAGCAGGCGTTCCAGCGGGCAGATGCTGATCCGGTACCACCTTACAACCCGGTATACCAGGGCAGAAGATCAGAAGTATTCCCGATTCCACAGAGTGAGCTGGATGCAAACAGAAATCTGTCACAAAATCCTGTTTGGAATTAATTAGTATGAAAAACCTCCTCCTTTCTATTAGTTTGTTGGGAAGCTGTTTGCTATGTACCTGTTTGCAGGCACAGCGGCAAACAGCTCCCAATATTATCCTCATACTGGCAGATGATCTTGGCTATAGTGATGTAGGCTTTAATGGCAGTAAAGACATTCCGACACCGGGTATTGATCGCATTGCGAAAAATGGAGTCACCTGCACCAATGGATATGTATCCTATGCAGTGTGTGGTCCTAGTCGAGCTGGATTGATCACGGGCAGATACCAGGATCGGTTTGGTTTCTCGCGTAACCCGCTCTATGCACCTAAGGACAGCACGATGGGATTGCCATCCTCTGAGCAAACCATTGCTGCCATGTTGAAAGGGGCAGGATACAGAACCGGTGTATTGGG
>JAGKTB010000037.1:0-3990 GCA_018993145.1 Flavihumibacter sp. | reverse complement strand
TACTTTTGTCCGAATCCGGGTAATTCTCCATCAGATTTGTAAAAGCAATAGCCGCCGCTTTATACTGACGAAGATTAAAATACAGTTCAGCTGATTTGAATTCCTTTAGTTCCAGTTTTGCCCTGCCTTCATCAATAATAGCTGCAGCTTCCTTATTCTTTTCTGATCCAGGATGCGTATTGATAAAAGCCTGCATCAATCCGATTGCTTTTATGGTATTGGTCTGGTCCAGTTCAACTTTCGGAGATTGTTTATAGTAGGTATATGCCCGCATATATTCCATCTCCTCAGCCCGTTTACTGGTAGGAAAAACCTCCACGAAGCCTTTAAAGAGATTCTCCGCATTCATATAATCCCGCATATAGTATGCACAGTACGCGAAATTATAGTAGACCGCCTCAAACTTATCTCCTCCTTTCAACAATGGAAACAGTTCTTCATACAACTGCTGGGCATACATGTACTTCTTTTTGGCGAAATACTGATCAGCCATACGCAGCTTATAATCATAGTCGGTACTTTTCTGCACTTTAGCAAACTTGGAGCAGCCGGTGCTCAATAGGGCTATCATGCAAACAAAAAGGATTGATCTCATAAAGGCTGGCAAAGTTAACACATTTGCTCAAATATAAAAAAACCCCGCATTAGCGGGGTTCTTTTATATTATTCTTAACCATTATTAGTTTCTTCTGCGAAGGTTCGGGTGTGGTGCAGGTACTGCATTTGGACCCTCTTCAGCGGTGCCATCACGCAGGTCAACCGTATTCGGGTCGCCACCGCCTTCACCGTATTTGAAGATAAAGCGGTCTGCGCTGATTCCCTCCTGTTCAACCAGGTAGTTGATTACAGCGTTTACGCGATCCCAACTTAACTGCTGAGCAGATTTGCTGGATTCACCATAACCGATAACCGCGATACGACAGTTCGGGTTGGTACGGATTTTCTCAGCAACGCTTGCCAGAACAGCTTTTGAGTCATTGTTCAGAGAAACTGTACGTCCGGTGAAGGAGATGCTCGGCAGGTCACCAATATTACATTGGCTCGCTGAGCCACCAATAAATCCACCCTCTCTAAGTTCTTTGCAGCATGCAGGCTCCGGACACTTACCAATACCATCCGCGTCAACAGGCTGACACTGGGTTGGAGTGATGAGTTCTTTGTCCTTGAAATCAGGTACACCGTCGCCGTCTGTATCCTTGCTCACCCCATGGCTGTCAACCGGAGCGTTGGCCGGAGTATTGGGCTCCAGGTCAAACTGATCAGTTACACCGTCACCATCAGCATCGTCCAGGATCGGCTTGGGAAGCTTCATGTGTTTAGGCGCATTCAGCTCGTTGTATGCATAATCCAGAGGGTTCATCCAGTACAGAGGCTCTGTGGATTTTCCACCCAGGTTAAAGTTGGCACCAATCGTGAAATAATTGTAGGTATCGTAGTCTGGTGTCAATACAGTACCATAAGGACTAGCTGGGTTCGTTCTTACTGCCTGCCAACGCTGACCATCCAACAAATCGTTTTTGGTAACTGTAAAGCGGTTTTCAACTGCGAGATTAACTCTTGGACTTACACGGAAGGCCATGCCTGCACCAAAATGGAAGTTACCCAATAAAGTGTTCCCACCAAGTTTTGCACGGGCATCACCATCTGTTTCTGCAGGTGTTTCATAACTGTCGTCCAGCAGATCTTTCAACTGATTCTTTGTCTCTTTTCTTTCTTTATAAATATTAGCAACAGTTATCGAGCTAAAATTATAAGGATTACCGGCGTCATTTAAAGCATTAATGTTTGTTTTAAACCAGCTGGCACCCAAACCAACTATACCGTAGGCGTTCCAATTGGATTTTGCCTGGTGGAAACGAATGTTATTAAAAGAAATGATAGCCTGAAGGTTCAGATCTTTCATTACAGTGCGGTAATTATCGAATACTGATACAAATGGAGCGACACCGTACCCTTCACCTCTCCAGGCACTGTTTATCCCAGAACCTCTCTGTTTCCAGTTTAATCCTTTACCAACACCGTACATGAATTCAGTTCTAAGTGAAAACATGTACCCTAATGCTTTACGAACGTGGATACCACCTCCGAATGTTGGAAAAACGGTTGGAACATCTCCGAAAATATTAAACAATCCACCTTTGATACCAACTTCCCACTGGTTGCGGGGCTTGGCAGGGAATGGATAGGCATTGTTCATGAACTCATTGTGCTGCGGCAGTCTTTTTCTGGTTATCAGCGAGGAGTCTTGTACATCATAACTCGTACCAATCTGCGCATACGAGCCAGATGCCAATAAACACAGTAACCCTATGAGTGCTGTGTATTTTTTGATTGCCATAATAGAATTTTATAAATAATGGTTAATGAATTGACAGGATACAGTATTCCAAACTAAGCACAAAAATATCAATTGAGCGCAAAATACCAAATAAAATACTCATATAAACCCGCTTTAATATCCACAGAATCAATTGAAAGACATATTACAAAAGAACTGTTTTGCTCGAATTTGGGCAGCATTACCGTAATTTGCCGCGGTATTTAAATTCATGAAACTAGCACAGTCAATCATAGCCGGAGAGCTGAAGATCTTTGAAAAAAGGTTTCAGGAAGCTGTCAAAAGCCAGGTTCCCATGCTCGACCGGATTACCAGTTTTATTGTAAAAAGGAAGGGTAAGCAGCTCAGGCCTATGTTTGTTCTGTTATCTGCCAGGTTATGCGGCAATATCACGGATTCAACCTACCGGGCAGCTTCCCTTGTGGAATTGCTTCACACTGCCACCCTGGTTCATGATGATGTAGTAGATGAATCCATGGAAAGAAGAGGCTTTTTCTCCACCTATGCACTCTGGAAAGCCAAGGTTTCGGTCCTGATCGGTGATTATCTCCTTGCAAAAGGACTTCTATTATCATTGGATAACAACGACTTCCGCATTCTTCAGCTGCTTTCTGACGCTGTCCGGAGAATGAGTGAGGGGGAACTCCTCCAAATCGAGAAAAGCCGGAGTCTCAACCTGGATGAAGGCATCTATTTTGACATTATCAGTAATAAAACAGCCTCCCTGCTGGCATCTTCCTGTGCAGCCGGCGCTTTTTCTGCACAAAATGATGAAAAACAGGCTTCTATGCTGAAAGACTTCGGTGAAAAGGTAGGTATCGCATTCCAAATCAAAGATGACCTTTTTGATTACGGCTCCGAAGACATCGGTAAACCCACCGGAAATGATATCAAGGAAAAAAAACTTACCTTACCCCTCATATACTCTCTTAACCAGGCGGATAAAGCAACCCGGCGCCGTTTGGTCAATATCATTAAAAATGATCACAAAAACCCTGAACAGGTTAGACAGGTTATCGATTTTGTGGTTCAGACAGGAGGTATCCGCTATGCCACCGACAAAATGATACAATACAGAGATGAAGCTTTATCCATCTTACATGAATTCCCTGAAACGGATTCCAGATTGGCATTAGAGGAACTGGTTAGGTTTACCACCGACCGAAAATATTGAGTTGAATGGAAAAAAGATGGAAACTACTGGAAGCTCCCAACAGGGAGGTGAAATCTTTGCAGGAAAAACTGGGCATTCATTCCGCCCTATGCAAAATCCTGGTGCAAAGAGGTATCCGGACTTTCCATGATGCCAAATCTTTTTTCCGGCCAGAACTCTCCTCACTCCATGATCCTTTCCTGATGAAGGATATGCAAAAAGCGGTAGACCGGATCGTTTCAGCCTTACAGGCGCGGGAAAAAATCATGGTGTTTGGAGATTATGATGTTGATGGAACAACCGCGGTTGCCTGTCTTTACCAGTTTCTCCTCGATAACTATGAAACTGATAAAGTTGATTATTATATCCCCCACCGGTATAAAGAAGGTTATGGTGTGTCAAAGAAAGGGATTGATGTCGCTTTTGAAAAGGACGTTACACTTATCATCTCCCTGGATTGCGGTATTAAATCAGTGGAGCTGATCCGGTATGCGAAAGA
>JAGKTB010000397.1:0-4727 GCA_018993145.1 Flavihumibacter sp. | reverse complement strand
AAGCAGCAGAAAACCCGACTATCAAAGCCAAAATCGATGTTCCGGAAGATAGACGCTTCAGTGGTTTTGATGGCTACCAGAAAGCTATTCCACTTGCCGATGTAGTTATCCTGGCCACTCCTCCCGGTTTCCGCCCTATTCATTTTGAAGAAGCTGTTAAACAGGGCAAACATATATTCATGGAGAAGCCGGTTGCAGTAGATCCTGCAGGTGTACAGAAAGTACTAGCGGCTGCAGCCATCGCGAAACAGAAAAAACTGAATGTGGTGGTTGGTTTGCAGCGTCACTACCAAAACTCCTACCGCGAACTCTTCAAACGCAAAGACCTGATTGGAGAGATCACATCAGCACAAGCCTGGTGGAATAATGATGGTGTTTGGGTGCGGGAGCGTAAACCCGGACAAACAGAAATGGAATACCAGATGCGCAATTGGTATTATTTCAACTGGCTTTGCGGTGATCATATTACCGAGCAGCATATTCACAATATCGATGTGATCAACTGGTTCAAAGGTGGCTATCCGGTGAAAGCCCAGGGTATGGGCGGCCGCCAGGTACGGAATGGAAAAGACCATGGTGAGATTTTTGATCACCATTTTGTTGAATTCACCTATGCAGATGGTTCCATTCTCAACAGCCAGTGCCGCCATATTCCCGGCACCATGGCGCGCGTGGATGAATTACTGATTGGTACCAAAGGAAGAATAGCTACCGGAGCCGGCAGTATCACAGATAACAAAGGAAAACAACTTTATAAGTTCGACAGCAATACGGAAAACAACCCCTATCAGACAGAGCACGATGAACTGTTTGCAGCCATCGCAAAAGGTCAATACAAATTTGCAGATGCAGAAAATGGTGCAAAAAGCAGCATGACTTCCATCCTGGGGCGTATGGCTACTTACAGCGGTCAGGTGATTGAATGGGATAAAGCAATCAACTCCGGACTTGACATTATGCCCAAAGAGTTCAGCTGGACAGCCGCGCCACCAATTGTTCCAGGCGCTGATGGATTTTATCCAATTGCAGTTCCAGGTAAAACAAAATACATTTAAGTCTTTATATTAGTAGCAGTATACAAAGCCCCCGCATCAAAAATTCAGGGGCTTTTGTATTGTTCTGATTGTAGTTCAAGATTGGGGGCAGTATAGACATACACCCCGTTTTTAAATCCAATATCCTATGAAAAACTAGGTGTATAAGTTCAATTCCTGTGCCAGCACCCTATAACGGATACGTTCAGGGTTTTATACACCAAAAGAGGAACCCCCTCAACAGGTTGTAGAATTCTCACCCCAAACTGCTTCAGATAACTGACAGATTCAGTACATTCAATGTTATGAATCGTCGCAATTTTTTAAAAAGTGGTAGCCTGGCCGGACTCTCCGTTACGGCCGCCAGCCTGGTAGGCTGCAAAACCGAAACGCCCAAAGAAACCAAAACATCGGAGGATCAGGAAGACCGGTTTGAACTACTTGAGTGGACTATCCCTCAATTACAGGAGGCGATGGCTTCAGGAAGATATACTGCTGCAGCCATCACCCAGTTATACATAGACCGGATTCATGCTATTGATAAAGATGGGCCCTTGTTAAATTCAGTACTTGAAATCAACCCCGATGCTTTGGCAATTGCCAAAGGACTCGATAAAGAAAGAGAAGATGGCAAGCTTCGCGGTCCACTTCATGGCATTCCTATTCTTATAAAAGACAATATTGATACGGCAGATAAAATGCAGACTACTGCCGGCGCCTTAGCGCTGGAAGGAAATATCGCATCCAAAGATGCTTTTATTGTACAACAGTTAAGAGCAGCAGGTGCCATCATCCTGGGCAAAACCAACCTGTCGGAATGGGCCAATTTCAGGTCCAATCGTTCCTGCTCAGGCTGGAGCAGCAGGTTCGGACAAACCCGCAGTCCCTACTTGCTCACACATAACCCCTGTGGTTCCAGTTCCGGCTCTGGTACTGCAGCAGCAGCTAACTTAGCAGCCATCACCATAGGCACAGAAACAGATGGATCCATTACCTGTCCCTCTTCCGTAGCCGCCCTGGTGGGATTAAAACCTACTGTTGGATTACTCAGCAGATCCGGCATCATTCCAATTTCCCACACCCAGGACACTGCTGGTCCTATGGGCAGAACAGTTACCGATGTAGCAATTACATTAAGTGCATTAACTGCCACTGACCAGCAGGATCCTGCTTCTGTTGCGGCTCAGGGTAAAGCAGCAAAGGACTATACGCAATTCCTGGATGCAAAAGCATTGACAGGCAAACGAATTGGCATAGAGAAAAAACCTCAGGGAACCAATCATTACATACTTGCTTTACTGGATAAATGCAAGGCGCTTTTAACTGCCCAGGGTGCTACCATCGTTGAGATTGAATACCTTGATAAAATTGATGAACTGGGTCGTCATGAATACAATGTGCTGAAATATGAATTCAAGGAGGGTGTCAACAAGTACCTGGCTAACGGTAATGCGAAAGTGAAAAACCTAGCAGAAGTCATTGCCTTCAACAAAGCCAATGTAGACCGTGCCATGCCCTATTTCAAACAGGAAACCCTGGAAGCCTGTGAAGCATTAGGCGGACTGGATTCCAAAGAATATAAAGAAGCCCTGCAAGCTTCGCATATAGGTTCACGTAAGATTCTGGATGATGTGATTAAAGCAAATCAACTGGATGCCATTGCCGGTATAACCATGGGGCCTTCCTGTGCTATCGATCTCTGGTATGGTGATCGCTGGGGAGATGTGTCACTGACTTCACCTGCTGCAGTTTCCGGTTATCCGCATATCACTGTGCCAGCCGGACTAGTTTATGAGCTCCCGGTAGGTTTCTCTTTCTTTGGTCCGGCTTATTCAGAGCCGGTATTGCTTGGTCTGGCATATGCATTCGAACAGGCAGCCAAAGCAAGAGTGACACCAAGATTCAAAAAACTTTTTACCAGTTAGCATTCACTAAATGGCCGAACCCGCATCCATACAATTTACTGGCCTGAATGCAGATGAAGTAGCAGCAGCCAGGGAAAACTATGGTCTCAATGAACTGGAGAAGGATGGAGAATCGCCCATATGGAGAGCTGTAAAGGACCTCTTTAAGGAGCCAATGTTTCTTCTTCTGCTGGCCGCCTCTATCCTCTATTTTATTAGCGGACAAACAGGAGAAGGAATTTTTATGCTTGTCGCGATTGCTTTGGTCAGCACCATTTCTCTTTACCAGGATGCCAGAAGCAGGCATGCCCTTGATGCCCTTAAAAAACTAACCGAACCTTTAACACAAGTAATCCGCGATGGGCAGCATCAAACTATTCCCTCCAGCGAACTGGTTCCGGGAGATATATTCATTGTGGAAGAAGGCAACCTGATTCCGGCAGATGGTATCATTTTACAGGCCAACGACTGCTCGGTAAATGAATCCATCTTAACAGGGGAATCTTTTACAGTTAGCAAATCAGTTGATAGCAATGGAGACCACAACAATGAACTCTAGCAGGGAACACTGGTCACTGGCGGATTAGCGATTGCCAGGGTAACAGCAACGGGTAAGCGAACCCGGATGGGACAAATAGGAAAACAGCTGGTCAGCATTAAAGAAGAACCCACCCCGCTGCAAGCTCAGATCGCCTCTTTTGTCAAAAAAATGGCGCTTGCTGGCGTAGTGGTATTTGCAATAGTATGGCTGATTCATTATCTGCAAACTAAAGTCCTGCTCGATAGCTTACTTAAAGCCCTCACCCTGGCGATGAGTATCCTGCCGGAAGAGATTCCTGTTGCCTTTACGACCTTTATGGCGCTGGGTGCCTGGCGACTCCTGCAGAAAGGGATCATCGTAAAGCAAACGACTACTGTTGAAGCACTTGGCTCTGCTTCTGTTATCTGCACTGATAAAACCGGCACCCTTACTGAAAACCGAATGTCCCTGGCTGGCTTGTACAGCTGGGAGGATCGCAGTTTTCATGAACCTGCAAACTCCCACTCACCAGCTATCAAAGAACTGATCCGGGTGGCTATGTTTGCCAGTGAACCCATCCCCTTTGACCCAATGGAGAAGGCCCTGCACGAAGCGTATATACAAGGCCGTGAGCAGGATGAACGTCCGGCTTTCCAAATGGAAAAAGAATATCCACAGGGAGGCAAACCTCCAATGATGACACATATTTTCAGATCTTCCGACGGGCAACGCATAATCGCAGCCAAGGGGGCTCCTGAAGCTATTTTAAATGTAAGCCAGATTCCGGCCAGCCAACAATCCGACTATCATCAGGCTATTGAAAAATTCGCCAGGCAGGGCTACCGCGTGTTGGGAATAGCAGAGGGTATTTTTGATCTGCAATCCCGTAACTATCCGAAAACCCAGCAGGAAATTCAATTCAGGTTAGTAGGACTGATCGCTTTTTACGATCCACCAAAACCAGGCATTCAGCAAGTACTTGAGACCTTCTACAAGGCCGGTATTAAAGTGAAAATTTTAACCGGCGATAATGCACTTACTACTCAGTCTATCGCTAAAGAAATTAATTTTCGTGGTAGCGATACCGTTATTGAAGGCAATGAACTGGTAAAGTTATCGGATGCTGAACTAAAGCAGAAAGTGGAACATTACCAGTTGTATGCACGTCTTTTCCCTGAAGCTAAACTGCGCATTATCGAAGCACTTAAAGCCAACCAGGAAGTGGTAGCTATGACAGGTGATGGCGTGAATGATGGCCCTGCATTGAAA
>JAGKTB010000396.1:0-4465 GCA_018993145.1 Flavihumibacter sp. | reverse complement strand
TTAGTTCCTCCCTTATCAAAGGGATATCAGCGAGTTATGTGAAAATCCAGGCGGATAAATAATATTTGATACAGTTATTCGTTTTAGATTATGCGAGGGTAAGGGAATTCACCTAGATATTAGGTTTTTTTTATACCTTCGCCGTTCCTAACCTGTGAATAACCTAGAATCTAATAGTATGAAGCGAAATTTAAGTGTCTGGATATTGTTGGTTGAAATATTGGCGATCGTTGTGATCCACGCGAACAAGGATCAGGCGGAAAAAATAAAGGAGATTTTCATGAAGAGAAATCATTCCGCTTTCATTAAGACAACACCTATCCAGCCTTTGGAAATTTCTCAAATTAATATTAAGTAATAAGCAATAATCACCAAAAGGAAAAAATAGGCATCCGGGTTTCCGGGTGCCTATTGTCTTTTTACCCTATCTTTGCATGACCTCCCGGATGAACATATTGCAATTTTCCGCAAGGTCACATCAGCCGCGTTCACTATAACATAATTTAACTGGTAATTTAAGTTGCAACTGGCCAACAGGCCATGGGCAATTATTTTTTTGGACGCAGGCCACAGGAATAAAAATTGAAACTTAATTGATATGGCCAAGTACATTTTTGTCACAGGTGGGGTAACATCTTCCCTGGGTAAAGGAATTATTGCGGCATCCCTGGGTAAGTTGTTACAAGCCAGGGGGCTAAAAGTGACGATCCAGAAATTTGATCCTTACATAAACGTGGATCCGGGTACCTTGAATCCCTACGAGCATGGTGAGTGTTATGTAACTGAAGACGGTGCTGAAACCGATCTGGATCTTGGCCATTATGAACGTTTTCTGAGCATTTTCACCAGCCAGGCAAACAATGTGACTACAGGCCGGATTTATCAGACCGTTATTAATAAGGAGAGAGAAGGCGCCTACCTGGGTAAAACCGTTCAGGTGGTACCGCATATCACAGATGAAATTAAAAGGCGTATGCTGCTCCTTGGGCAGGGGGGGTATGATATCGTTATTACAGAAATCGGTGGAACTGTAGGCGATATCGAAAGTCTGCCTTTTATTGAAGCGGTGCGTCAGCTGCAGTGGGAATTACCCGAAGAAGATTGTGTGGTTGTGCACCTCACCCTGATTCCCTACCTGAAAGCGGCCAAAGAATTAAAAACTAAACCTACCCAGCACAGCGTCCGTATGCTGAGCCAGGAAGGCGTTCATCCCGACGTGATTGTATGCAGAACGGAGGAACCACTCGGACCAGAAATCCGGCGGAAAATTGCGCTCTTCTGTAATGTAAAAAAAGAAGCAGTGATTGAGGCGGCTGATGCGCCTACTATTTATGAAGTGCCTTTGGCCATGATGCGTGAAAAGCTGGACCTGATCTGCCTGAGGAAAATGAACATAACCCAGTATTCAGAGCCTGAGTTAAGTAAATGGAAAGAGTTCCTGGATAAACTAAAATATCCTAAGAGCAAAGTAACAATCGGATTGATTGGAAAATACATTGAACTGCAGGATGCCTATAAATCCATTCTGGAAGCTTTTGTGCACGCCGGTGCAATGAATGAGTGTAAGGTTAATATTGTCAATGTACACAGTGAATTCATCACTGAAGAAAACGTAGTGGAGAAATTAAGTCACCTTGATGGATTGCTGGTGGCTCCCGGTTTCGGACATCGTGGAATAGAAGGTAAAATCATTGCTGTAAAATATGCACGTGAAAATCAGCTGCCCTTCTTTGGTATTTGCCTGGGCATGCAAATGAGTGTAATTGAATACGCCCGTAATGTACTGGGCTGGTCGGAAGCACATTCAACTGAAATGGATCCTAACACCCAACGTCCTGTTATTGATCTGATGGATGCACAAAAAACAGTAACTGCCAAAGGAGGTACCATGCGATTGGGAGCTTACCCCTGTAAGATTGAAGAGGGCACCCTTGCGCATCGTATATATGGCGCCACAGAGATTTCTGAGCGCCACCGGCATCGCTGGGAATTCAATAACCAATACCTGGCTGATTTTGAAGCTGCAGGCTTAGTCGCAAGTGGAAAAAATCCGGAAACAGGTTTAGTGGAAATTGTAGAAATTCCAACGCATCCTTTTTTTATTGGTGTTCAATACCACCCGGAACTGAAAAGCACGGTAGAAAATCCGCAACCTATATTCGTTCATTTCGTAAAAGCCGCCAAGGAGTTTGCAGAAAGAAAGGATGGAGTGAAAGTTTTACAGAGTATGGAATAGTGTCATTGGGCGTGGTATCTCACGTTTCACGTCTCACATCTCACGTTTTCCCTATCTTCGCAGGTCTTAAAAATAGTTTGGATGCAAAGCATGGATCGTAATACGATAATTGGTTTTGTGCTGTTAGGTGTACTTCTTTTTGTTTATCTGTTTATTTCTTCCAAGAATAGCAGGGAATTAGAGGCACAGCGGCTTCGGCAGGCAGATTCTCTGGCAAAAATTGAATTGGCCAAGCAACAGGCTGCCCAGGCAAGGGTTAAGGACAGTGCAGCAGTGGTTACTGCAGCGTTGGATTCAAATGCCACCGGATGGGCCAGACACCTGGTAGGAAGCAGTTCTCTTCATACTGTTGAAACAAATCTCTTAAAAGTAACTTTCAATAATAAAGGCGGCCAGCCGGTGCAGGTTAAACTGAAAAAGTACAGCCGGTCAGACAGTAGCCTGGTTTCAGTAATTGAAGACGGTAGCGACCAGTTCAGTTTCCCGGTTTTGACTGCACCCAATCAGAGTACGGCTTCTTCAGACCTGTTTTTTCAGTTGAAATCAGCCCAGCAGGATGCCAGCGGAAACCATATTATTGTTTATGAAGCAACAGGTAATACCGGTGAGTCCATTCAGCAGGAATATATCATTCATCCGGATTCTTACCTGATCGACTTTAACCTCCGACTTCAGGGAACAACTTCCATGATCCCTCAACAGAACCTGCAACTGCAATGGAATGTAGCAGCTATGCAACAGGAAATGGACGCCCGTTATGAAAGGGAGCAGTCGCAGTTGATTCTGGTGGAAAATGGAGAATATGATTATTTCAATCTATTCTCCAATGACACGGAAAGTTTTGAGAAAACCGTTCAGTGGGCTAGTATTAAACAGCGTTTTTTCAATGCAACCCTGATTAACAAAGAAAAATTCGCCAAAGCGAAATTTGAGTTGTCAACGCCTGCGGATGACAGTTCCCGCATGATTGTGGCCGTTAAAGCCAATTTTGAAAAAAAGCTGCCGGCTGGAACACAGGCAACCCTGCCAATGCAGTTTTATTTCGGTCCAAATGATTACAAACTGCTTCGTTCCCTTGGTATTGAGGATATGGATAAGATCGTGAACCTTGGCCAGGGACCTTATGCGTTTGTACGCCCGATTAACCAGTACATCGTAATGCCTGTATTCGACTTTATAAAAAAGTTTTTCAGCTCTTACGGATTGGTGATTGCATTGTTGACGATTTTCATACGGTTGATCACTTCACCGCTGGTTTACTCCAGTTACCTGAGTGGTGCCAAAATGAAAGCCCTTCGTCCTGAAATTGATGCACTGAAAGCGAAATATGGTGATGATCAACAGACTTTTGGAATGGAGCAGATGAAACTTTTCCGTGAAGCTGGTGTGAATCCCCTCGGTGGTTGTATCCCTGCTCTATTGCAGATTCCTATCTTCTTTGCTTTGTATAGCTTCTTTAATTCTTTCCTTGATTTAAGAGGGGAATCATTTTTATGGGCAACTGATCTGTCAATGTATGATGTGATTGCCAAACTGCCTTTTCATATTCCCTGGTACGGAGATCATGTGAGTCTGTTTACCCTGACCGCTGTAATAACCAGTTTCCTGATTTCCATTTACAATATGAATATGACACCGGATCAGAACAATCCGATGTTAAAATATATGCCGTATATCTTCCCGGTATTGCTCCTGTTTTTCTTTAACAGACTGCCATCAGCTCTTACCTGGTATTATACGGTCTCCAACCTGATTACGCTCGCACTCCAGTGGGTAATTCAGAATTATATTATCGATCACGATAAAATCGTAGCTCAGTTAGCAGCAAATCGGGCAAAACCCAATTCGAAGTCAAAATGGCAGGAGCGACTGGAGCAAATGCAGGAAACACAAAAGAAGGTGCAGGAAATGCAGAAAAAAGGCAAATAGCCAACTAAAAATGGTTATTTTCCGTCTGCTTATCAGCATGATCAACATGAAAACAACCTTTTTTACCCTGCTGGGCCTATTATTGGTAACAGGAACTTTAGCCCAGAAAAGAGTATCCGATCTTACCATCGTTTACGATGCGGTAATTACCACCGGTGCTGCTGAACCCAAGCTGGCGGATGCCTTCGATGGTGCCACTACTACTGTTTACCTGAAGGGCGGCCTAAGTCGTTCCGAGATGCAGAGTGCACTGGCCAGCTTTACTACCATTCATGATGCCCGGACTGGTTCTGCTGTGGT
>JAGKTB010000395.1:0-3827 GCA_018993145.1 Flavihumibacter sp. | reverse complement strand
CTGGTTCCCCATACGGAGGGGGTTCGCAATGATGTGATCGAAGCACTGAAAAAATTAAAAATCCCAAACCTGCGCTGGCCCGGTGGCTGCTTTGCCGATACCTATCATTGGAAAGATGGGGTGGGACCAAAAGAAAAACGTCCCACTATTGTGAACCAATGGTGGGGGGGAGTAACCGAAGACAACAGTTTCGGTACGCATGATTTTCTGAATCTCTGTGAACGCATTGGAGCAGAACCTTACCTGGCAGGAAATATTGGAAGCGGAACAGTGCAGGAACTGGCCGACTGGGTACAGTATGTAAACTTTAATGGTGTGAGCCCCATGAGTAAATGGCGCAGAGAAAATGGCCGGGATAAACCCTGGAATGTGCGCTACTGGGGCGTGGGCAATGAGGCCTGGGGTTGCGGCGGACATATGACTCCTGAGTACTATGCCAATGAATACCGCAAGTATGCAACTTTCATGTCGGACTGGGGCAATAGTTCCAAAATTTTCCGGATCGCTTCAGGAGCAAGTTCCGGTGATTATAAATGGACGGAAGTCCTGATGAAAAATATTCCCCTGAACCTGCTCGAAGGAGTAGCCTTGCATCATTACGCAGTGGTCGACTGGAATAAAAAAGGTTCCTCCCTTGAGTTCAATGAAGATGAATATGCTGCCAATATGCGGGTAACCTGGCAGATGGAAGAGCTGGTAGGGGAGCATAGCAAAATCATGGATAAATATGATCCGAAGAAAAAGGTAGCGCTGGTTGTTGATGAGTGGGGAGCCTGGTATGATCCGCTCCCTGGTACCAATCCCGGTTTCCTGCAACAGCAAAATACCATGCGCGATGCCATGGTGGCCGGTATCACGCTTAATATTTTCAATAATCATGCAGATCGGGTAAGGATGGCTAACCTCGCCCAGACCATCAACGTATTACAGGCCGTGATCCTGACAGACAAAGAAAAACTACTCCTGACTCCGACTTACCATGTAATGGAAATGTACAATGTTCACCAGGATGCGAAACTGATACCGGTGGATTTCAAAGCTCCCTTGTTCATTCGGGGGAAGGACAGTCTGCCTGCGGTATCCATATCAGCATCGGTAGACAAAGCCGGCAAAACACATATCTCCCTGGTGAATATGGATCCTTCCAAAATTCATACGGTACAACTGGATCTCGGTAAGGCTATGAAATCTGTAAGCGGACGAATCCTGCAATCAGCAAGTCTGAAGGATCATAACAGTTTCGAACAACCGGAGAAGGTAAAACCCCGGGCATTCAATGATGCCAAACTAAAAGATAAACAACTGAGTCTTCAATTACCCGCGGCTTCCGTGATTGTACTTGAACTTCAATAATTGACCGCTATGTGGAAATCCTTGCTGACGGGCCTCGTGCTCAGTACCTCTACGTTGGTTGCGCAGGAACAACAACCTCTGCAGATTGATTTGACCAACCTGAAAGATGAGATTGCACCAACCATGTGGGGTGTCTTTTTTGAAGATATCAACTTGGGAGCAGATGGTGGCATCTATGCCGAACTCATCAAAAACAGGTCCTTTGAATTTTACAAACCCCTGATGGGTTGGAAAACCATCGGTACCCTGAAACAGGAGGGAGGTTTCCGGATTATCAATCGGGGCCTTCAGGCAGAACGCAATCCAAGGTTCCTGAGAGTGGAAGTAAAAAATGCCGGTGCCGGTGCTATCGGCCTGGAAAATGAAGGCTTCCGCGGCATGGGACTGAAGCAAAACCTGCGATACGATTTCTCCACCTGGTACCGCCTCGAAGGGAAACCAATCTCCCTGCAACTGGAACTGCTGAATGAACAGGAACAGGTTGTTGGTACTACCAAACTTCAACTGGCACCTGCTGATGAATGGAAAAAAATCGAAACCAGCCTGCTCTCCTCCGCCACTGTACCCAAAGGAAAATTTCGATGCTGGATGGAAGGCGATGGACAGCTTGATCTTGACATGATTTCCCTCTTTCCATCCGATACCTGGAAAGGTCGTAAAGGCGGACTCCGGGCAGATATGGTGCAAAAGTTAGCAGATCTGAAACCTGGATTTATCCGCTTTCCCGGTGGATGTATTGTAGAAGGGCATGAATTGAGTACCCGCTACCAGTGGAAAAAAACAGTAGGCCCCCTCGAAGAGCGCCAGGTGATCATCAACCGCTGGAATACGGAATTCGCGCAACGTTCGGCGCCTGATTATTTTCAATCCTTTGGTCTCGGTTTCTTTGAATATTTCCAATTGGCGGAAGATCTGGGCTCAGAGCCTCTTCCTATTCTGAACTGCGGTATGGCCTGCCAGTTTAATACCGGGGAACTGGTACCGTTGGATCAACTGGATGAATATGTGCAGGACGCACTTGACCTGATTGAATTCGCTAACGGCGATGTTTCCACGAAATGGGGGAAACTGCGCGCGGATATGGGTCACCCTGCCCCCTTCAACTTAAAATACCTGGGCGTGGGAAATGAAAACTGGGGACCACAATACGTGGAGCGATTGCAGGTATTCACCAAAGCACTCAAAGCGCGTTACCCGGATATCCAACTGATCAGCAGTGCCGGACCCTTTTCCAATGGCCCCTTGTTTGACTACCTGGATAAGGAATTACGAGCCATGAAAGCGGATCTGATTGACGAACATTATTACCGTAAGCCGGAGTGGTTCCTGGGCAATGCAAACCGATATGATAACTACGATCGCAAGGGCCCCAAAATCTTTGCTGGCGAATACGCTTCCCATGTGGAAGGTATTTCCAATGGCCTGGTGCGCAACAACTGGCTGGCTGCACTTTCAGAAGCAGCTTTCATGACCGGACTTGAACGCAATGCGGATATTGTGAGAATGGCTTCCTACGCACCACTCTTTGCGCATCTGGAAGGCTGGCAATGGACACCTGATCTGATCTGGGTGGACAATCTCAATTCCTATGGAACGCCCAGTTATTATGTACAGCAACTTTTTTCAACCAACAGGGGAACGCATGTGGTGAAGGCATTGCAGGCTGGTAAGCCGCTGGCCGGTCAGGACAGTCTCTATGTTTCTGCTGTATGGGATGATGCAAAAAAAGAACTGGTACTCAAAATGGTCAATGCAGGTGATGTGGCTGTAGAACTGCCCCTGCAATTGAAAGGAAAAAAGCCCGGGAAGGGAACTATCCAGGCGATGCAGTTGCAGGCAGATTCACTGCAGGCTGCCAACTCGATCAGCGCACCACGGCAGGTGGCTCCGCAGCTAAGCAGTCTTCCTCTTCCAAAGAAGGCATGGAAAGCCAATCTTCCCGCCAGAACACTAACGGTGTGGAGAATTCCCATGAAATAAGCCTATTTTACTGATCAAAATTCAGCACCACTAATATGAAATGGATGAGCATACTTGCAACCGCAGCCGCCCTGAGTATGGGCAGTGCAGCCTGTAACAACGAAAGCAAAGAAGAACAGCCGGCAAAACCGCAAGCCGGAATCAGCAAACAGGCCTGGGGAGCCGCAAATGGCCAACCTGTAGACTTGTACACCCTTCGGAATTCAAAGGGTACTGTGGTTACCATCACTAACTATGGTGGTATCGTTACTTCCTTCCTGGCGAAAGATAAAAACGACTCCGTTGCCAGTGTTGTAGTCGGGTTTGATAGCATTGAACCCTATTTGCAGTCGCACCCTTATTTTGGTTCTATCATCGGCCGCTATGGTAACCGGATTGGTGCAGGCAAATTCAGCATTGGTGATAAAAACTATACCCTCGCTACCAATAATGGAGCCAATCACCTGCATGGTGGAGTGGTGGGATTTGATAAAGTAATCTGGACTGCTGCCCCG
>JAGKTB010000394.1:0-3363 GCA_018993145.1 Flavihumibacter sp. | reverse complement strand
CCCTTCAATTTCCAG
The DNA here is from genome assembly GCA_018993145.1 of Flavihumibacter sp. Classification (GTDB taxonomy): domain Bacteria; phylum Bacteroidota; class Bacteroidia; order Chitinophagales; family Chitinophagaceae; genus Flavihumibacter. The sequence goes on along the minus strand of JAGKTB010000394.1, from coordinate 3,348 downwards.
GAGAAATTTCTTATAGCACCATTTGATCCTGCAAAAGCTGCCGGTTCATCCGGATGAAGATCGAATTTATAGGCTTGGCCATCCAGTGTGCGTTCTATTTGTCCGGTTACCTGCCAGCTACCATTTGGTACCGTGGTTTTATAATATCCCTGTTGATCAGTAGTAGCAAAAACATAGGTCCCATAGTAAATGGTATGTTCAATTACCAGTTTAACATTGGCAATGCCATTCCCTTTACTGTCAGTTACACGTCCTTTAATTACTCCTTTTTCGATTCCTGTATTGGAGGGCGTTCCTGGGGATGCAGAAGGTTCTTGGGATTTAGTACAACCAATAGCAACAATAGCTTGTACAATGAATAAAAGAATGAGTCCTTTTTTAATGTTGAATACGTTCATTTTGGATAAGTTTAATTGACAGCAAATTTGAATGACATGATTGCCTTTGAAAAGCATATTGGGTATGAGGTGTTAAAAAAGCTGAATGAAAAAATGGCTGTCGTTTCGTACAGCTTTTTTTCCGTTTAATTACTGGATGTATTGCTGCCGCTAACTGTTGATTGTAGGTTGCATTAAAAATTTAAAGACATAGGTATGCGAACAACAATTATCAAAAAAGCAGCTATGGTGGTTTTATATCTTACAGTAGGTTACCTGGTGCTCGGTTATTTTTTTCACCTGGTCATTTTTCCAGAACAAAAGCCGGAAGTAGAGGGCTGGTTCAAGCCTGGGCAAGTATTCTACAGTAAAAAAGAGGGCTTCAGACAAATTGTAATTCGTCAGGAAAATGGATTTGTCCATTGCAAAACAGAAATTGAACCATTTGCTCCAGGTCCGCCTAAACATATTCATACAGATTTCGATGAAGTATTTCAGGTTGCTAATGGTGAGCTTACAGTATGGGTTGAAGGAGAGATTAAGAAAGTGCGACCAGGAGAAGTATTACGAATTCCAAAAGGAACAGCGCATAAGCCGTACAATGAAACTGCAAACACCATCCGCATTAAAGGCACAATTGCCTTTCCGGAAAAATTTGCCTTTAACCTGGCCCAGGTATATATGAATATGGATAAACGAGCTGATTTAAAACCCTCTCCAGATTTGGCATTTCAGATGATGGTATTTCAGCAAAATGGTTTTGATGCTTATATGGTAGATGGCCCACCGGTTGGAATTCAGAAACTCTCCGGGTTTATTTTGACACCTGCACTTCGCCTGGCTGGTTATAAAAGTTATCACCCTATAAGGGTATTTTTTCACCCCCTATTTTAGAATATATTGACGGGTATTATGGCTAAGTACAAGTCACTTTACCTGTGGATGCTCCTGCCTATGATCTTCATGCAGGCTGGGATCTTTGAGGATTATTGGGGCGATTTTAAAGAGAATGCCTGGTCGGTGCATGTGCATTACTGGACGGGTACGGTCTGGTATATCTTTCTGATCATTCAGCCTTATTATGCTACACATGGCCAGTTGGCAAGGCACAGGACGCTTGGTATTATTGGTATGTTCATGGGAGGAGCTGTTTGTCTCACAGCACTAAGTATGTTATACCGCGATATTGAAACCACCCGATTGATAAAAGAAGATCCGAGCCGATTCGGTCCATTTGAAGGCTGGTTCTTTTTTGGTGTGGCGGCTCTGGAAATTGTTATGATGGTGGCATTTGGATTCGCGGTTATCATGAGTATTATTGAGCGTAAGCAGTTGGATCGCCATGCCTGGTGGCTGATTTCAACCGTATTCATCATTATGATGCCTGCACTTGGCAGAGGTATTCAGAATGTGCATATCGCCATGCAAATCAAGCAATGGCCGAATATAGATATTATGACATCCCTTTATTTTACCCAATTTATCATCATTGCGATGTTGCTGGGTGGTGCATGGAAATACCAGCAACTAAGGCATCCGGCTACCTGGCTGGCGATCGGAGTAAACCTCATTACAGTATTACTGGAGCCTATTGGACGCTCGGCAGTTGTTCAGCAATTATTACAAACCATGATAAAAGGATAAGGGATTTATGAGTGGAGTCCACCTGATACTTCTTGCAACCGGCTTCATTGGTATGCTGCCACTCGCCGCGATCCTGTGGAAACGACACCGGTTTCTTAAGCTGATGAAAGAAGGAATCCCGGCAAATGCAAGGGTATTCGAAAAGCGGCGTGCAATCAAATCGGGGTATGAGCTTGTTTACTATTCCTACTACGGACTGGATGGTAAAATATACAGCAATACCATTATTACAAATCCGGGAAAATTCAAACGAAATGATGTAATTGAAATCCGGATGGATCGGGTAAATTACAGAAGGAGTGCAGTACCCGGACCTACCTATTCTTTCTGGATTATTGGTTTTGGTTTACTGATAGCCATTTTCATTTGGGTTATGGTCATTAAATTATTTAAAATGGTAGAAGGAACAACAATTAGTTTCAATGCGTAGTTTATACATTACCGTTATATTGGCATTGTTGTCAGGTTCTGTTAGCGGGCAGTTGAGTGAAATCAAAACCGATAGTCCCGACTGGATACTGTATGGACAGGTGAAATATGTTGGTCCGGCAAAAGCCAGCCTTCAATTCATTCCGCATGAAACGGATTCAACCTTTTTGCTCCTGCTCTGGGATCAGCGTCCTGAGTTGAAAAATTATTTCAGTATTCGGTTTAGTAGTCGCGGTAATACGGTAGAACAGTTATATGATGTCCTGATGTCTTTTTTTGAAAAAGAAAACAGTAAGGATAAGCAGCAGATTCGTCGCTTTCAATTGGGTACTGAACAACTTTCGGTTTATCGATCCCCAACAATTGGCGCCCAGGCGATTATCCTATCTACGCAAAAAGGAAGGATTGAACTAAAGAAAGGCGAGATCAATCGCCTGTTCAGGAAGTAAGGATGGCTGTAGCAGGTGATACGACAAATTGAGGGGGAAATTTGTTATCCTGTCTGAATAATTTGCATATTTAGGTATGAAAAACAGATTACTTGCTTTTTCCCTTGGAGCTTCCTTCTATTTACTTGCGGGTTGTAAAAATCAGCCAGCGCAAACAGACTTGAATCAGTCCTGGATGCTTACCGGTTTTGAAAAAATTGATTCTGTTAATCCATGCCTAACACCTGGTTTGGATAGTTTCCCGGATCCGATTTCAAATAAACAGGTTCAATGGGAAAAAAAGGATGTCTTTAATCCAGCTGCTGTGGTTCGGAATGGTAAAATATATCTTCTTTTTAGGGCTGAAGATACCATTGGCCGCTATAATGGCACATCCAGAATTGGACTTGCAGAAAGTGAGGATGGCATTCATTTTATAAAAAGAAAAGAGCCGGTATTGTTTCCTCAGC
>JAGKTB010000036.1:0-3156 GCA_018993145.1 Flavihumibacter sp. | reverse complement strand
CCCGTTCCCGTTGCAAACTGATCGTTGTTAACAATAACACCATCTATTACGAATAGTGGTTGGGAAGAACCGGCAACGGTAGATACACCTCTTAAGCGTATACTCACGCCACCTCCGGGTGCACCAGAGTTAGCTGTGATTTGTGCGCCGGGAATCTTTCCACTGATTGCACCGTCCAGGGTAGGCGGACGAGTGGAACCAGTCAACTCTTTGGCACTGATTCTGGCCACCGAGTTGGCAGCATTTGATTTCTTGATGGTTGATGCCAATCCGGTTACTACTACTTCATTCAAATTGGAGTCATCCTCTTTCAATTGAATAAGCAGTTCTCCTGAACGGATGGAAACTACCTGGGTTTGAAATCCAACAAAGGATACTTCCAACCGGTTGGAGCCTGCAGGCACCGAGATGGTAAAATTTCCGTTTTCATCTGATTGGGTGGATTGTTGTGCGCCTCTCACCTGGACGGTAGCGCCCTGCAATGGGTTTCCTGCAGGATCTGTAATCCTGCCTTTCACAGTCTGCTGTGCAGCCGCCAGCAGTGGCAATACCAGTCCCAGCAGGACAGGCAGCCAGGTCCCGAAAAATCTTCTCATGAATTCATTTTGATTTGGTGTTTACAATGCCTCAACAATTAATGAATTGTTAAGACGATAACGGGGACACTGACTGATTTAAAACCGGATGCGTTGCAGTGAAACCTTACCACTCATCACGAAAAAAGGGCCTTGAAAAGATTGTGCTTATCAAGACCCCAAACAATTTGAGACCATCTTATCGTGAACTAAAAAATCAGCTTAGTTCTGCATCGAACCGATCAACGCTGTGAATACCACTGAGCCCTTTGAGACGGGCGACCAACTCATCGAGTTCTTCCTTATCATGAACGAATACTTTGATAGCACCCCTGAAGATGCCCTCTTTAGCTTCAATGGAAAGAGCACTGATATTGATTTTCATTTCTCCTGAAATAAGATTGGTGATCTTGTTCACCACCCCCACATCATCGAGTCCAATAATATTGAGTCCGGTCAGGAACGATATCTCCTTATTTTTTGCCCATTTGGTTTTCACTACCCTGTGACCATAATTCGCAAGCAGTTTGGACGCATTCGGACAATTGGTGCGATGAATAGTAAGTCCTTTTCCGGTGGTTACAAAACCAAATACATCATCACCTGGAATCGGCTTGCAGCAATTCGCCAGGTTGTACATAATCTTATCGCTGCTTTCTCCGAAGATGATCAGTTCTGTATCTTTTTTGGAGAAATCACTAATGGTGGGATGCTCATTTTTTTCTTCTACCGGCTTTACAGGTTTGGGTGCTTCCAGTTTATCACCCAGCACATTGAATTCTGATAATTCTTTCAGATCAATACCACGGGTAGCCACCTGGTAGAAAAAATCAAGCAGTGAAGGTTGTTTGTAAAACTCAGCTAGTATCTCCGTATTGTGGGTGGAATATCCGGCACCCATTCCCTCCAGCTTACGTTGCACAATGTATTTACCATCCTCTGCAATTTTTCTCTTCTCCTCCTTCAGGGCATCCTTGATCTTGGTCTTTGCTTTGGCAGTTACTACAAAATTGAGCCAATCTTCCGATGGCTTCTGTTTATTGGAGGTAATGATTTCGATCTGATCACCGCTTCTGAGTTTATGACTGAGCGGAACCAGTTTATGATTTACTTTGGCACCGATACAACGGGCACCCACAGCCGAATGTATAGAGAAGGCGAAATCCAGTGCTGTTGAACCTACTGGCAGCATTTTCACATCGCCTTTGGGTGTATATACATAGATTTCTTCGGCCAGAAAACTGGTTTTGAAATCCTGCAAAAAATCGACAGAATCATTATCGGGTGTTTGAAGCACTTCGCGGATCTGGTGAAACCATTTATCAAAACGGCTTTCATCTGCTGCCCCTTCCTTGTATTTCCAATGCGCGGCAAGTCCTTTCTCAGCGATTTCGTTCATGCGTTTGGTACGGATCTGAACCTCCACCCATTTCCCTTGCGGGCCCATTACTGTTGTATGAAGGGCTTCATATCCGTTGCTTTTAGGATTGCTGAGCCAGTCGCGAAGCCGTTCGGGAGAAGGAGTGTATTCATCCGTGATCATTGAGTAGACTTTCCAGCAATCTTCTTTTTCCCGTTCGGTGGGCGAATCCAGAATTACGCGGATTGCAAAGAGGTCATACACTTCTTCGAAGCTGACTCCTTTTTTCTTCATCTTATTCCAGATACTGTGAATGCTTTTGGGGCGTCCGTGAATTTCAAAATTGAATCCGGTCTTTTCAATTTTCTCCCGAAGCGGACGGATGAATTCATTAATATAGCGGGTACGCTCTCTTTTGGTTTCCGCCAGTTTCCGGGCAATTTCTTTGTACACATCGGGCTCCATGTATTTCATGGCAAGGTCTTCCATCTCCGTTTTAATGGTATAGAGTCCCATACGATGTGCAAGGGGAGAATAGACGTAAACGGTTTCCGATGCGATCTTGAGTTGTTTTTCCCGCTTCATACTTTCCAGGGTACGCATATTGTGCAGGCGGTCGGAAAGTTTGATAAGAATTACACGCGGATCATCGGTAAGGGTAAGCAGGATTTTTTTAAAGTTTTCTGCCTGTTGAGAGGCGTTCACATCAATTACATTGGCGATTTTGGTAAGGCCGTCTACAATGCGTGCGATCTCAGACCCGAATTGCCTTTCAATATCATCGAGGGTGATATCAGTATCTTCAACCGTATCATGCAACAGGGAACAAATGGTAGAACGGACCCCCAGACCTATTTCTTCCACACAGATTCTGGCTACTGCAAGGGGGTGCAGGATATAGGGCTCCCCGCTTTTGCGCCGCATGGTTTTATGTGCATCGGCAGCCATTTCAAATGCTATACGCACCAGTTCCTTATCGCCGGGTTTGAGTTTTGGTTTAAGGCATCGGAGCAAAGACCGGTATTCCCTCAAGATCAATTTCTTTTCCTGCTCTTCGGTAAGATTATATTTCGGTATCACCGCTACTGTTTCCATACATTACTTGCTCCTTTTCAATATAATAAACACTACGAATTTAAAGAAAAGAAGGATGTTTTCTTTTTTTGGTGAAAACCACTACATTTGCAGCCCCTTCGGGGAGTGAGACGTGAGACGTGAGAC
>JAGKTB010000035.1:0-16328 GCA_018993145.1 Flavihumibacter sp. | reverse complement strand
CGATGAGTGTAGTTTCTCCACTAGTGGAGAAACTACACTCATCGGTTTCGTTTTAAGATTTTATAGAGATCCAGGGTTACTTCCCTGGTTACTTTCTTTTGTAAGGTTGGACTTGGCCGGGTGGCTGTGGGAGCAAATTGCCTTCTGGGGATGCGAACCTTGCGGGTATGTGCTTTGACAGTTGTTTTTCCCCTTTCCAGCTTCTTTTTATAGGTTCGTCGGCTCTTTATACTACTCACCCGATACTTGCCGTACAATCGCCTCATATGCTCTTTAATTGCAACTGGCCCGGTAAAGCCCTCATTATGGGCTTTGGCATAGGGCACTTCGTTATAAAGGATGGCCTGTCCTGGAGCGGTTCGCATCTTGTTACCGCGGCGTAATATGCCCCGAAGCACCAGCAGGGCTCTGCCTTTGTTCCTCGGTCCTCCTTTTCTTCGCTTCCAGGGAATGCCCTCCCAGGCTTGTTTCCGGAAGTTGCCCTCTATGAACTGCAGGCCGATTTTACCGGCTTTTTTAGGGTAAATGGAGGCTGCATAGTTTTTTACTTCACGCCCCATTTCAGTAAGTAACATTGAATGTTTATTAGACATTTTGTATATTTGTGTCTGAGGATCAACGTTACTATACCTCCACTGCGCGTAACTGGTAGAGATGGGGGAGAACGCTGATCCTCATTTTCGTTTCAATAAGACACCCTTTCGCTTTGCCAGAAAAGCAGAAAACATCTTAGGATTATCCGCCCGGTAAAAAGTCTGTGCTACTAACCGGCCCTTCCGTTCATCCACAATCAACACGTAGGGATAGTCTTTAAAATATTTGATATACACCCAGGTATTGGTAGCTCTCCCCTGATTCAGCCATTTTTCATCTGCCTCCAAAAAGACTTTTTCCAGATTGATAGCATACCGGTACCGGCCTTGCTTTTTTACATCAATGTGTTCCAGAAAGTCTCTATTGAACTCAACTGCAATACCCTGCTCATCGGTTAATCCAAAGGCTCCTGTTTCATCGGCCTTAGCATCCCACCACTCTTTAAATTCACGCTCTTTGGTAAGGACCGGTGCTGGAAGATCCTCGTCCTTCATGATTTTATCAACAGGCCGCATGCCATAATTCATAACCGGGTCGAGTTCCTGATTGATTACCTTAAAATACGGATGCTCATTCGAGTACACGATGCGACTCTTACCCGGATTGTTTTCGAACATTTTCTTAGTAACCACTTTCTTTCCCAGTTTTCCGGCTTCGGCATCCGACATGGGATTCTTTGGAGGATCAGCAGGAATAACGGTACAGCGACACATCCAGTCGTTGGGCGGATAAATCCGATCCCATACCGGACTGTTTTTGGGTAGCACCAGGTTGTCCAGTAAGCGGTGACTATCGCGAACTCTATTGTCGCCAACGGTTCTGTATTCCAGCCAATCCTCGTCATCCCATTGTTGCCATTGCACGGCACTTTGTGCTGATGCGATCGCATTGGTGTATTCCGCGTCCAAATACCGTTCGTTGTAATCTTTCAAGAACTGGTCTACGTCCTGACGGTACTGGCTGAAAGGATTCAGCTTCCCGTTATCATCGGTAATGAGCTTGGAGAGTAGGCTTGCCTGCGTCATCGTTTTGGCTCCGCTAAAGGCGTATATATTGCCTTGCAAGGTTGCTGCTAAACTATTGAGCGGATCTTCATAACTCATTTCGGTTGGAAAAGCATTGATGATCGCTCCGGCTAATCGTTGTGCCGTTTTGAAGTAAAGTCTATTATCGATTTTACTTCCATCCAATTCACCGGCATGTACCTGCTTGACAAAATCCTCCAGGATACTGTCCAACTCATCATCGACTAAGGATGGTAATTCATGCGTGCATCCAGGATGACAGACATGTCCAAAATAGAGCTGCTGGAGCTGCCCCGTAAGGTCAGGAGCCGTTACGGGGCCTGGTCGAAAAAATCAAACAGCGCCTTCAGTTTATCAAAGAAGCCAACGTTTTCCTCTTCTGGATCATCCATCAGCTTCTTTTTAGCGGCTGGAGGGCCCTTTTTAATAGGAACTTTAGCGCCCGGAGTATTGGCCTCGGCCTTCGCCTCCATTTCAGATTTAAGTGTGTCATAATTATCAGGTTTTGGAACTCCACTTGTTTCATAAATATGATCAGCATCCACCGGTTCACCTAGGGCTTTAACTTCCTTCAAGACTTTCAGCCGCTGCAAAATTTCATCGATATCGGTTTCTTCAACCGGGTGGAATACACCATCCTTGACAGGGTAACCAAGATTGTAGAGGATCGGTCGCACCAGATTATTCAGTACCCGACGAACACGGCGAATATCGCTGGTGTAAACATCGTCTTCAGTTTCTTTGTGTACGCTGGCCTGTGCATGCCCGCTGCTGGAGCTGCTCTGCGTAGTTTCAGTGTTACCGAGGATGTGGATGCTGATCATATCGTCACAATACTTAATCAGTGCTGGATGCACCTCTGCGGAATTACTATTTTTCACTTCATGCAGCGTCAATTGTGCTCCGTCCGGCATGATGATGTACGGCGCAGAAGCCATTTCCTGGGCTGATTTTTCCAGCAACTGGCGAGTTGTTTCATTGTACCCATCATATTTATACTCCCGGAACGGTTGACCAAAAAGCTGCACAAATAGTGCCCAATCACTTACACCACCCTTTTTGAGTAGCACATACGGGGCGATGTTCAGCAAGAGTCCAAGGTCTTTCGGTTTGCCTACCTCGAACACATACTGTGCATACCTGCCTTCCCTATACTTGATACCACCGGTCGTTTCTACTGAATCATATTGTTCTTCAGTGATAATGCCGGTTTCTGGTTTAATGTGCTTTCTGGGCACAGAATACACAGTCAGCCGCTTTTGTTTGATGCCATACTCAAGCACTTCCTTCTGGCCCAGTTCTACCACGGAAATACCCCATGCAAGAGTATTCATAATTTCAACCAGGATCTCTTCAAATTGAGGTGTGTCGATAAAGAGGGTCATTGATTCCTCTTCCTTTTCACCAACGGTAAAAGCCCACTTGGTATTGGCAACCTTTTCCACTCGCTTTGCCCACTGCCGGGATAAATGTGGATCAAGTAGTACATCCGCATAGATATCATACAGGTTAGTACGATTCGGCAGATCCTTCAACTCCGCATGATCCAGCGCTGATCGCCAGTCGGCTATATCGAAATTGGTTCGCAGGGGTGGTCTTGCAACCACGAAATTTTGAATAACCAGGGCTTTAGTTTTATCGCCCTCAATTTTTTGAACTGCCATTTGTGTCGATTGAAAGATTATAGATAGCCTCTGTTTCGTTTACGGGCATTCCCGTAGCGGATTTCATCACCAAACTGAGAATCCTCGTCCTCTGGAGCTGGGATTGGCAAGTCAGGTGTAACCTTTCCGGCTTGCACCTTGGTTAACCATCCTGTTGCCAATTCATAGCGTCTTTCCCGGAGATCCAGATCAATGCTGGCATTTGCCAACTGAATAAAGTGCCAGGCTGCAATATCCTTGGTGTAAAGCAAGATCAGGGGATGCCTTGCATTTTCTGTAGCAGAAAAGATGGCATTCACATCATACCGATTCAGGTAGCTACTAACTTCCGATACGGCTGCATCAATGGCCTGGTCAAGGAGATCTTCGTCCTCTCTGGTAATTGCATTTTGGATTTCACCATAGATATGGGATTCCATATCAGCAGGCGTTAAAAATGTACTCATAAACGATGTTTACGGGCGGCAACTCTTCCAGCTCTTGGTGGCTCCGCTCCTGTTATAATTTTTGAATCGATGATGAATTTGGCTCCCTCCACAGCATCTGGAGCATCGTCGTGCACTCGTTTGTTGCCGTATTCCAGACCGATAAACTGACCATCTAACACGGCCATGTCCGGGTTAGTTTTCTCCTTAAGGCTTAACCACAGTTTTCCATTTCGGTTAAGGGGCTCCAGGGCTGCTTCTATCCGGGTTATTTTGTCTCCTTTATCCCTGGTGTCGGGAGTAATATTGATTTTGGAACCAAGAGACTTTAGGTTTTCATGCAGTTCTTTGCGGATGATATCCTGCATAAAGTTTTCTTCCGCCACATAGAATACCGGTACAACACCTGCCACATACTTTTCAATTTCCACAAGTCCTTCCGCGAAGCGACTGGTAGTTGCCTGCCTAACGACAGCCTTGTGAATGTGGTATTCATCTTTGAGTTTACCAACCAGGGCTGCGGCTTTAAAGTCATTTTTTGCACCGCTTTTATAGCTTAGATCAATGTAGCAAACCAGAAATTTGTAAGCCTTCAGACTCGGAAGGATCTTGTAGTACATTTCTTTAAAAATGTTTCCTTCCGTAATCGGGTTATTGAAATATTCGCCCTGTCCTGCGGCATAGCTCTTTTGTTTCAACACTCGGTCGATGTGGGCCTCGCTGTTTTTTTGCGGCCAGGTTGATTTCCCTTCATTATCACGAATGTTTACAATATCAACCTTGTCTGCATATTTCTGGGCACGAACAACACAACAGTCCTTTGCAATGATGTTCCCGCAAAACAAAATGAGTGTTGCCATTGAAATGGAACGTGTACCAATAGCTGCTTTTTCAATCCAGTTCCATTTATTCTTGATGGTATCCGGGTTGCGACAATCCTCGTCCGTATCAAGGTCATCAAATAAAAGCACGTCCGGTCTGCGCTCTTCGTTACGAGTTCCCCTCGGTGATTGCCCGGCACCGATGGCTTTAAATTTCACTCCTTGCTTCGTGGTGAACTCTCCGATATTCCATCTCCCAACTCGCGTCTGCGTACCGTAATCGTTAATTATACGCTGGTTGCTGTCCAGTTCAATACGATAGGGCTCCAATAGTGTGTCCGCATTGTCCTTGCTATTGGAAACCAGTAACACATACCGTTTTTTCCCGGTTAATACCAGATACAAAACTTCAAACATGGTACGGGTACTTTTTGCAAGCTCCCGGCTCCAGCTGCGAACTTCAAACCATTCCGGATTTCCCAATATGCGCTTTGTAGCCCTTTTATGAAATTCTGCTGGTTCACTGTAGCTGTACTTCGGGAAATAGTACTTAAACCATTCTTCGGGATTCGCCTCCAGATGGGCAATCCGCTTTCTTTTGTCGGTAATCGTTTCTGTACGGTCTACCGGCGTGGAGGCAATGATTGCTTCCCGAAATTCATCCCATGCCTGCTGGGCCTGTTTCCTGGTTAATTCAGCCATTACACCGCGTATTTTAAGAGTTCCTGCATGAACGAATCAACAAAAGGAATCAGCTCTTTTGCCTTGTCATGATCCATCTTTTGAATATGGATCATCATTTTTTTAAGTACCTGGTAAGCTTCGGTATAGCCCACTTCATTTTCCAAGTCGCGAATAGATGCAGCCAGCTTTTTTATAATGTCAGCCTGGGAAGCGTTGGGAACTCCTTTTTGTTCATTGCGAATAACAAGATTGATTGCAGCCCACTGGTTGTGCAGCTCCATTAAGTTTTCCTCTCGGGTTTGTTTTATGCTTTTGACTTTAGCATCCCAATTATCCTTTTGTTTCCATTCGGATATGGTTTTTTCTGCCGCGCCAACCTTTTCGGCAATCATTTTTTGAGTAAAGCTTCCGTCTTTGTATAACAGGAATGCATACTCCCTTTTTTCCTTCGCGGTAAGAGACATTATCGGATCATTTAAAGCAAAAATGCACTAGACGAAGGCCATATTACAAGTTCTATTTTCATCATGATACAACATCTGAATCATGATGCTGCATTAAAATGACCGTCATGTTACAGTAACTGTATTATCGCTAAAACCCAATTTGGACAAGGCTTTCAACTCGTTTTATGTTTGCTATCACAATCGAAATTGAAACGAGCAGATGAGCGCCAAATTTAAAAAGATAGACAAGTGGTTTGTTCTTAGCGACAGCACAGTAAATGTGTATGGATTCCGGTTACTTACTAATGGCTATCTAAAGGAAATGTATGAACGCAATCCAATCGGGTTCGACATGCATAGCCGTGAGAATGGTGTGGTTGTTCGTTGGGAAGACATTACCATTGAAGGCGATCAGATCAAGGCAAAGCCGAAAATCAATTTGGCGCATCCGGACGGTCAACGTTTGGTTGATGAAATTGAAAACGGGTTTAAAAATGGTGCCAGTGTAGGCAACATTATTGTTCTTGAATATTCCGATGATCCTTCCATGAAACTTCCTGGACAAACAGGTCCTACTGTTACCAAGTGGTATCACAAGGAATGTTCCTTGTGCGACATTCCCGGCAATGACAACTCGCTCGCTCTCTTTGATAAAGATGGCGCTCCAATCAATCTCGCAGATTTCACTAAAGAAAATAACCTCGCAATGAAGCAAGTAATCCTTACAGCGGCAAGCTTGGCGCTGCTCAATTTGAAAGATGACAGCGAAACGGCTGTTGTAGACCAGGCAATCAAAGACCTCAAGGACAAGGCCGACCAGGCAGATGCCTTGAAAGTTGAAAAGTCGAACCTGGAAGCGAAGGTAACTAAGCTGGAAAAGGATGCGACTGATCAGAAGATTGCCAACCTGGTTGATAAGGCTGTTGAAGACGGCAAGATCCTTCCGGTTCAGGCAGATCAGTACAAAAAACTGGCCCTGGCTGATTTTGCTTCAGTTGAAGCCTTGTTAAGTGCGGCTCCGGCTCATAAGACAATTCAGTCACAATTGGCTGACCAGAATAAAACTGAGAATGCCGCTGCTATTGCTGAGCTGATGAAGATTCCTGCATCAGAGTTGTTTGAAAAAGATCGCATGGAAGAGTTGAAAGGCTTGTCTATGCCTCATTTCAAAATTAAATACAAGGAGTTTACCGGTAAAGACTACACTGAGTAGTATTCATATTCTGGCTGGCAAGCCAATTGGATTAGTACCCTATTAAAGGACGATTAAATATCACATAATGAAAACCTTTTTGAAAATCGCGATTATCGCATTCCTGGCTTTTTTTATTGCAAGTGCCACAAATCTGGAAGGGTTTGGATGGGCCTTCTTTTTAACCTTGGCTATTCTGACCGCTTTGGTGGTACCGGCCAGGCTCCGTAACCAATCCCTGTATGCAGGTATTGATATGGAAATCTGGAAAAAGTACATCATCGAAAAGTTCCGCAAGGACAATGCTTTCATGTTTGCAAGTAAAGATGATTCTGGATTTGTCTTAGGTGGCTCTGTTGTACATATCCCTCAGGCCGGAGCGTCACCGGTAGTTGTGAAAAATCGAAACTCCTATCCGGCTGTAGCAGTACGTAGAACAGACACCGACATTACTTATGTCCTGGATAGTTACACTACAGATCCCACTCACATCCCATTCATTGAGACTCAAACAATTTCTTACAAAAAGCTGGACAGCGTTTTGGGAGACCACATGTCAACGCTTGGCGAAACAATAGCTGATGATCTTTTGATTAAGTGGGCACCTGCGGCTACTGAATTCGTTAGAACAACCGGTGCAGCTGTAGGGCCAATTACTGGTCAAACAGGCAACCGTAAAGGATTCTCTCCAAAGGAACTCAAGAAGGCAATGATCCTGATGAACACGAAAAATGTTCCAAAGGCTGGTCGCCGGGCGCTCATTGATGACAACATGTATGAGTTCTTTTATGACTCTTTGACTGACAGCCAGGCTAATGCCTTTAACCAGTTTGCCAACGAAAAAGAGGGCATTGTTGGTCGCCTGCATGGATTTGATATCTATACCCGCAGCTCGGTTGTGGCATATTCCTCTGCAAATGCAGTAAAAGCCCTGGACTCAGTTCTCGCAGCAGCAGATAACCTGGCATCACTCTGCTGGCATCCACGGACGGTTTGTCGGGCTGTAGGTGAAATGAAGCCTTTTCAGGAAAAGGACAATCCGCTGTATTACGGTGATCTGTACTCCATGCTGGTACGCATGGGTGGCCGGAAAGAACGTGCGGACAACGTTGGCGTGATCGCAATCGTTCAGGACGCCTCCGCATAATCTCTATAATTCTCAGTACCCTGTGAATAGCACTATTGGGCGGTGACCCTGTAGGTCACCGCCACCAATAGTCCCAACAATAAAACACGAGGTATGGAACCAAGTAACAATCGTACTATGAAATTTTTAGCCAGTATTTCCTTGGGAAGCATCTTCCTCAATGTTGGCCAGCTCTTTGGATTATTCGCCAACGCCATTCACTGGCAACTCTTAATTGTCGCTGTTGTGTTAAGTGCCTTTGATTTTGTGACAGCAATGGCAAAATTGAAAGTGCTTAAAATTGAACCGACCAGTTCCAAACAGCGAGACAGCTTCAAAAAAATGATCCAATATGGTGGTGCGATCATTGTAGCCTATGTGGTCTGGTTTCTTGCACGAAAGCAGGTTGCTAATGCCGGGATCGTTGTCAACCTCACCATGTTCGCTATCATATTTGTGGAAATCACTTCGATCGGCGAAAACTTATATGAGGTCAATCCCACTGGATTTTTTGGCAGATACTTCATTTACCCCTTGTTGTATATAACCAAGTTCACAATGGTAAAAAACCCATTAATGAAAAAAATGGAGCAAATGCAACGCGAGGAGGAAGCCAAACAACCAATGCCCAATGAGCCAAAAACATCTTAACATATCCGCAATCCTGTACCTGTTTGCATACATGGTCATAATTGTGATCGTATTAACCGGTTGCAGATCCAGTCGGATGCCTGCTGAAAAGGTAATCTATCGGGACAGTATTGTAGAGGTTGAAAAAATAGTAAAGGTGGCTGTGCCTCCCATTGTTCTACCTGGTAAAACAATCACGTTGCACGAACCCGTACCATGTCCGGATGTTCAATGGGGGGCCAGCAACCAAACTTCGGATGGAAAATTGAAGGTCTCGGCTAAGCTATCTAATGGACAGTTGACGGTACGATGTAACCTGGATAGTATGCAGGTTATCCAGGATAGCCTGGAGGCCAAAGTAAAAGTGTTAGAGACCCATAAATCAGTTGAGACGGAAAAGTATATACCAGTACCAAAACCATATATACCCTGGTGGGCATGGTTGATGGGACTACTCGGTGTGTGCGGCATTATCATAGCACTTAAGCGGTAATTATGAGACGTGTAAGCAATACTGGAATAGCCCTTCTGCATCACTTTGAAAGTTGCAGATTACGGCCTTACCTGTGCCCAGCTGGAGTGCCTACCATTGGATGGGGAAATACTTTTTACCCCAATGGGAAAAAGGTAACCCTTCGGGATAAACCCTTAATAGACCAGGGGGAAGCTGATCGCATTTTTCGCTTTGTGTTATCACTCTTTGAAAAGGACGTCAATTCCCTGTTTGGTAAGACACCTGTAAAGCAACACCAATTCGATGCGCTGGTATCATTTGCATACAATGTTGGGAGTGATATCGATGAGGATGATATACCTGAAGGTTTGGGGGATTCGACCTTGTTGAAACTGGTAAAAGCGAATCCGGATGATCCAAGAATACCAGCAGAATTTGCTAAGTGGAAACGATCAAACGGAAAAGTTAGTAAAGGACTGGTTCGCCGCAGAAAAGTAGAAGGCGAATATTATCAAACAGGCATTTTAAAATTCTGACATACCATGCAAAAAAATGAAGCCATTGCCATCGCGGCCCCGCTCTTTAAATCTCACCAGGTGGATGAATTCTACATCACCAGTGATGAACAGGCATTTTTCAATGAAGGATCAGCAGCCAGTTACGCAAGTACGCTGAAGGACAAAGATGTCATCAAAGTAACCCGTGCTGAAGCTGAGGCAGGTGATGACGAAGCAAAAGCCCAGGCTGCAAAAGACAAAAAGATCCTCACCCTGGAAAAGAAACTTCAGGCTAAAAGCGACCAGTTGAAGGATCTCCAGGCAAAAGAGGAAAGCGAATCCGATGAAAAGAAAAAAGCCAAACTGGGCCAGTCGATCGCAACTCTCACTGAAGAATTGAAAACCATTAATTCAGATCTGGAGGCACTCCAGGGAGAATAATAAAGAATCAAGCGAGGTAGAGCAGTGGTAGCTCGCCGGGCTCATAACCCGGAGGTCGATAGTTCAAGTCTATCCCTCGCTTCAAAACACCCCCCACAGAAGCGAAGCTGAACGGGAGCTGGTCAGTTGACCAGCTCCCAATTAAGTGGACAAAATTTTACAACTATGTCACGTCCAGGAGCAAATGTTTTTATCTCAAATGGCAATCTCGGTATTCAGGCACCCGGCGCATTCGGAACCCCTGTATTAGTTCTTGCTACACCCGTTGCACCAGTTGCTGGTTATGGAGTTGCATTCTCTGTAAGAAGCAAACAGCAGGTTTCTACTGCCTTTGCGCAGGTAGGGAATGAAGCTGTCATCCAGGCCATCAATGAAGGATTTTACCGTGAAGCACCCGAAGGTACTGAGCTGTTTATTGTTGCGGTGGTTAATACGAACGGCTTGGACGATCTGGCCGTTGAAGCTGTGGCGGGAAAGGCGCTGGATCTTGCCAATGGGAATGCGAGGCTGGTAGCCTTTGTGAAGTTTCCGGCTGGTGCATATTCTCCTACCATTGTTGAAGGATTCGACAATGATGTTGATCCCGCTGTATCAGCGGCTCAAACGCTGGCAGATGCCTGGCTATTAAAACGCAAATCCTTCCGCTGTTTTGTGCAGGGTTATGGTTTTTCAAATGCGGCGGCTGCAAAAAGCTATGCTACCAGCAACAAAAGGAATGTTGCGATCGTAGTTGGTGCCATTGATGATAGTTCTGCTAAAATGACCTGCTTGGTCTTGGGACGCGCCTCTAAGGAATTCCCTCAGCGTAACATTGGACGGATTAAATCAGGAAGCCTGTCAATTGCGGATGCTTCTACGGTTAAGCTTGGTACAACACTTCTGGATGCAATTCCAACGGTGGATTTGGATGCCCTGGATGAAAAGCGGTATATATTCCCGGTACGCAATGAAGCGGCGCCTGGTTATGTTATCAACAATGATCACATGCTTACGGCTGTGACCGATGACTATAATAACCTCCGCTATGGCCGTGTTATCGACACTGCTGTACGTATTGCCTACGAGGCATATTACGAGGAACTGAAGGAAGATGTGGATGTTGATGAATCAGGCCGCTTGCAGCCGGTTATAGAAAAAGCCTTGGAGACTAAAATCGAGAGTGCTATTTCAACCAGGATGCCTGGCCAGCTGTCCACCAATAATGACGGATCAGCAGCTGTGCAATGCCTCGTAAACCCGGACATTGAAGACTATGCCACACTGTATGCACAGAACAACATTGTGTCTCCCAACTTCAATATCATTCAAACGAACAAGGTCTACATCTTTATTCGCATGCGGCCTAAAGGAAGTTTGAACTACATAGACATTTATCTCGGCTATGTATCGGCTTCTGTGTAACACTATTCACAATTTTTAAAGCTTTATTATATGGCAACTTTTGACAGCAGGGAATTTGAATTTGCGGACATCCGGGTGAGTGTTTTTGGTGCTCAACTGACGGGACTTCGCGGTCTGACCTATAAAACATCTCAGGAGAAAGAGCCAGTATATGGTGCAGGTCCGGAGCCGAAAGCCATCCAGCGTGGTAACCGTAAATACGAAGGCACCCTGATGTTGCTGAAGAGCGACTATGATCAGCTGGAAGTAGCAGCCAAAGCCGCAGGCTTCCGGGATCTCATTGCTGTTCCTGGCTCCAGAATCAACATTACGGTGACCTATAGCCAGGACGGGTTTAGCGGTGTGAAAACCGATAAGCTGATGGGTGTAGACTTTACCGAGCTGGAAGACGGCATGAAGCAAGGAGATAAGTTTAAAGAGATCTCTATGCCATTCCAGTGCCTGCGGATCATCAAAGCATAATTGTTTTATCACAAACCAACATACAATGGAAAAGACCTACATCGGGCAGGTTTCCCCGGATCAAATTGAAGCCTGGAAAAAAGAAGTAACCGAGAAATACGGTGAAGGCCACAAAGTATTTGCCTATAAAGTGGATGGCCGTGTTGCTTATTTGCGCAGTGTGGATCGGGACACGTTTGCAATGGCGAGCAGTAAAATTGGAAGTGCCGGCCCGGCAGCATTTACCAGGGCTATTATTACCTCTACCTGGTTGGGTGGTGATGATACCATCCGTAATAACGATCAGTATTATTTCGGGCTACAGGAAATGGTCGACACCCTGGTGAGTAAGAAAAAAGGAGAGCTGGGGGAGTTATAAAGGAAGGCAGGGGGGAGATTGACCAGGACAATTTTGTACTCTATTACAATACCCTGCTCATGTACCACCTCGGACTTTCTAAAGCAGAAATAGCGGAAATGACAGATCAGGAATGGGCACAGCAAATAGCGATTTTGAAAGATATCAGGATGAAAGAAGCTAAGGCAAAGCCCTTCCAGTAATTGGTAAGGGCTTTTTAATTATACCATGAGCAATACACTTGAATTCATATTGAAACTGACAGACCAGATGAGTGCTGGAATGCGAACTGCAGCAGCAGTTGCAGACAGCACGGCTGTGCGTATTCAGGGAGATATGAACCGAATGGCGGCAAGTGGAAATACGTTTGGCTATACTCTCTCCAGCATACAAAGCAAGATTCACAGCCTTGGAAGACAGCGAATCGTGCCATCGGCTGTCAGTGATTTTGAAAAGGCCAGAACCGCAGGCCAGCGGTTTGAAGATCAATTGGACCGGATCGCCCGTAAGAACTCCGGAGGCATGGGAAGTGGCGGTGGATCAGGTATGGGGGCCATTTTTGGAGGTAACGTGCTGGCCAATATGGCTACCGGGGCGGTTTCACAAATCACACAAGCAGCTACACAGTTTGCGCAGGACAGCTTTTCTGCATCCTTGTTCAACACTCGAATGTCCAACGCCTTGAATGCCACTACGGGTGGCCAGGGTGGAGAGGCCATGCAAGCCACGAGGGATATTTCCCAAAAGTATGGATTGGACTATCAGGCATCCCTGGAAGGAGTTAAAACGCTTACTGGTGGCTTAATGAGCATGAATCTACCCCTGCAAAAGCAAATGGAAATTTTTGAAGGGGTAAGTACCGGCATCGCTGCCATGAACCTGGATGCCGAAACGGCAAAAGGTGCTATGCTGGCACTCGGCCAAATGGCCAGTAAGGGAACGGTGAGTGCTGAAGAACTGCGTGGCCAGTTGGGTGAACGGATACCTGGTGCTTTTGGTATTGCAGCCAAAGCGATGGGGGTTACAGAAGCTGAATTGGGCAAAATGATGCAAAAGGGTGAACTGACGGCATCTGAATTCTTACCAAAGTTTGCCCAGGCAATGAAAGACAATTTCGGGGAAGCTGCATTGGAAGCTTCGAAAGGTCCAGTTGCCATGATGAACAGGTTCAACAATTCCATGTACGACCTGAAAAAAGAAGTGGGCGATGGGCTGATGCCGATTATCGTTCCATTTGTTGAAAAACTAACGGAACTGGCACAAACAGTAATGCCTTATATAAGAACCGGATTTGAGTATGTAATGAACCTTATTTCAAATATTTCTTCTGGTACAAGTGAGTGGGCTGTCTGGATAGAAATGGTAAGGATGCATGCAATTAACGTGTGGAATTACATGAAGTTGGTATTCAGTACAACATGGAACATAGTCTCTGGATTGGTTCAATGGGCTGCTCAAAGCGTTCTTATCCAGGATATATTTAAGGCTTTAGTGACTTTGGGAGGTTTCGTTTATGACATCATGTCCAATCTTGCGAAATTGATCGGTTGGATTTTCGAGAAAATTGTAATGCCTGTTCTACAGAAGTTTGAATGGATATACACAAGCATTAAAAGTTTGCTGGGATTTGGCAACTCAACCGAAATGAAGTTAGAGCAGACCTTAAAAATCGCTCAACCCCCTGGTACAAACCCAAACAAAGCAATATCACCAGCAGGTGTGCCAGTAACACCAGACAAGCCAACTACTAAAACAGATGTGGGTGGTTCGGCCCAGGCTATTAATTCAGGTGGTCAGAGAAACATCACTATTACCATCGGAAAGCAGATTGAAAAGCTGGAATTGAATACTGTTAACATGAAAGAAGGTGCAACTGAAATTGCCAATATAATTCGTGAAGAATTGCGCCGTGTATTGTACAGCATAAACGGACAGGTAGCAACATGACGAATTTCAATATAAATCGGCTCTTTGAAGATGCCTTTGGATATGTGCTTCCTGGTGAATTTAAAGTCCCAGGAGAACCGGATCGGGAGGATACTCCAAATCCATACACCATTGCGCCAAATGAAACCCGAAAGGAAGTAGCCGGTCTTGGCTCTTTGCTTTATAAGCCCGATGATTTGTTGGGAGTGGAAACATTCCTTCCGATCACATTCAGTGGCCTGCTTGACGGCGAAGCCTTTGAACTTACTCCATCGATAGCTGTTGCCAGTGTTGCCTGCCAAAAAACAATTGTAAGCACCGCCCTGGTTGATAGAGCTGGTGAAGTAAACGAACTGGTAAGTACTGAGGCGTATGTTATCAATGTAAAGGGTATTCTATTAAGACCGGATGATGAATGGCCAGAAAGCCAACTAATTGAACTGCATGATATGTTTCGAATCAACGCAGCCATAACAATGCGCAGCGCCTTGACCGACATATTCATCCGAGGTGAGTACAATCACAAGGTGATTGTAAGGAGCTTCCGGATACAACCGACACCTGGGGTGCATCATGCGATCGCATTTGAATTGGACATAAAAAGTGACGGCATATTCATACTTGAACTGTAATGGCATTTGTACTGAAAAGCAATATCACCATTGGTCCGTATAAGGATGTTAAAGTGAACGATGTGAAAATTAAAAAAAGCATGTTCAACTATGCCGATCGTGCCGTAATTAAGGTGCCTATTTCCGCAAGGGTTAGGCAGGTTGATGGATTGATTTCAGAAACAAGTACCGCCACAGCTGCTCTTATCACTGAAGGGATGCCGGTAAATATTGAGTTGGGCTATAATGATCGTTTGGTGAATGAGTTTGTTGGCTTTGTTGCCAGAGTAAACTTGACTACTCCCTGCGAAATTGAATGTGAGGGATATAGCTACCAGCTGAGAAAAAAGAGGTACCTGAAGGCATTTAAAAATACCACTTTGAAAGAGTTGCTTCAGTACTTGGTTAACGGTACAGATATAACCCTTTCACCGCTTATTCCTGAATTAAAGGTTGCTAAATGGGTGATGAATAACCAATCAGGAACAGAGGTACTGGAGGCAATTAAAAAGGAACTGTTAGTAGCTATTTTCTTTACTGGTAATGAACTATACGCAGGGTTACAATACCTACAGGAAAAAGCGACCACCAAATATAGAATCGGATGGAATGTGATAAAAGATAACGAACTGAAGCTCCGCGAAGCAAAGAACCAGGAGGTCATAGTGGTTATCAAGGGAGAGCGTCCGGACGGTAGCAAGGTTACTGCCCGGATGGGTGAAAAAGGTGAAATAAAGCAAATCACCAGCCATGCGGTAACTGATCCGAGCGCATTAAAGGCAATTGCAGGTAGCGAACAGCGTAAGCTGTCGTATGATGGATATGAAGGCAAAATATTGACATTCCTGCAACCCTATTGTGAACCGGGGTATGCTGCTCTGATTGATGATCCAAAGTATCCCCAGCGATCAGGAAAGTATTTGGTAGATGCCGTGGAGGTCAGTTTTGGAATGACAGGTGGACGCAGAAGTATTGAAATAGGGTATAAACTATGAGCCAGGTTGAGAAAGATATAAAACGAGAGTTTGAAAAGTTGGCTGGTTTGGTCGGTCCCGTAACCGTATACCCGGCAACAGTTGTTTCTGTGAATACGGATGACATGACCGTAGAAGCTGAGTTTTCAACCGGATTGATTCTTGATGATGTGCGGCTTAGGAGTGTCGTTTCAGCGGGAAATAAGTGTGTATTAATTCCATCCGTAGGAAGCACCATTTTGGTCAGTCGCATTGAAAATAGTCAGGAGTTCTTTGTAGCAGCTGTTGGATCTGTATCTGAAGTGCGCACCGAAATAGATGGGCTGACTGTTTCCATTACAGATAAGCTGGAGGTGAAAAAGGGAGCCGATAGCCTTAGTAAAGTACTCAGTGACCTGATAACGGAAATAAATAAGATCGTGGTACTGTATGGAACCTCTCCGAATGTAGCTGCCCTTACTGCGATCGATGAACGTCAAAAACTGTTTTTGCAATGACAAGCATAGAACGTTTGAAAAATAAAATTCTTGCGGCAAGTGATGACTACGATGCCATCACACCAGAAGAAAAGGCCGCAGCTCGGGAAGATTTTGCCACCAAGCTGGCTACTGCGATCGT
>JAGKTB010000393.1:0-3757 GCA_018993145.1 Flavihumibacter sp. | reverse complement strand
CTGAATAAAGGATATAAACTGCGGTTTGAAAGTTCGGTGGAAGACCAGCAATATCATATGGCCGATGTAGAGATACCGATGACAACGGAAGCCCTTACACAAAAAACTGAAGGAAAAGGCTATATCCGGTTTGTCAAACTAAGTAAAGTTCAATAAGGGGTTCAATTGTTCGAATGACAGCATCCATCTGGCGTACATCGCACCTGGCACTGGCAATTGTTTGCTCGCTCTTCCTGCTGGTTGCTGCGGTGACCGGGGTGGTATTGGCAGTGGATGTTATCCGTGAAAAAAATCAGCCTTACAAAGCTGAAGGGTTTGAACAGATCCGGTTATCGGAATCCTTGCCGGTATTAAAGGAAAAATATCCGGAACTACTGCAGCTCACCATCGACCCGCATGGTTTTGTGAAAGCTGAAGGATTTGATGCCGAGGGGAACGAAATGAACGCCTATGTTCACCCGAAAACCGGAGAACTATTGGGAGTCCCTCCTGTTCAATCGTATTTTGTACAATGGAACCTGGCCCTTCACCGATCCTTGTTTTTACATGAAACCGGGCGGTTTATTGTTGGCGTTGTTTCCTTTCTGCTAATGCTGATTGTGCTTTCAGGCACCCTGTTGATTATAGAGCGACAAAAAGGTATCCGTCATTTTTTTGATCGCATGGCCCGGGATTTTACTGCACAGTATTTTCATGTGGTTGCGGGCCGATTGTTATTGATTCCATTGTTTTTACTTGCTGCAAGCGGCACCTATTTATTCCTGGTCAGATTTGAGTTACTGACTAAAGAAACTACTACCGAAAGTAAGATTGTTGAACTCACGGAAAGCCCTAAACGATCCCTGGCTGAATTCCCGGTATTTCAGCAAACCCGATTGGCAGAAGTGGTAAGAATTGAGTTTCCTCTGGATACGGATCCGGAGGAGTATTATACAATACAATTAAAGGATCGTGAAGTAACAGTTCATCAATTTACCGGAGCAGTTCTGAAAGAAAAAAAATATCCGTTGGTGCAGGTCTGGGAAAGCATCAGTCTTGATCTGCATACCGGGAGAACCAGTAGTATCTGGGCAGTGGTAATAGGTATTGCCTCACTGAATATTCTCTTCTTTGTTTATTCCGGATTTCGGATCACCTTCAGGAGGCTGGGCGTTAAAACACAGAATCGTTATACAGCAGCGGAAGCAGAATTTATTTTACTGACAGGTTCAGAAAATGGAAGTACGCTTCGGTTTGCACAACAGGTACACCTGCAGCTACTGGCCAACGGGATAAAATCCTACCTGGCAGAAATGAATCGTTACCAGGACTATCCATCCGCCAGGCAATTACTGGTATTTACTTCTACCTATGGATTGGGAGATGCGCCCAACAGTGCCCGGGTATTTGAGAAGAAGTTATTCCAGCATCCACAATTACAGGAAGTAGAATTTTCTGTAGTAGGTTTTGGTTCCCGCACCTATAAAGAATTTTGCGGTTATGCGGTACAGGTAGATGGCTGGCTGGAACAGCAATCCTGGGCCAGGAGAAGCCTTCCCTTATATAAAGTGAATGATAAATCCACCGAAGATTTTGTCAAATGGGTGAAGGCATGGGCAGTGAAACATAGCATACCGCTGGTTGAGAGTCCGGTGAAATACGGCGGACAACCTCCAGGCTTACAACAGTTACGCATAGTCGAAAAAACAACAGCCAGTGAAGCCGATCTGAACTTCCGGATAACACTTCAAATACCCCGGGCAGCTTCCCTTCGATCCGGCGACCTGCTGGCAATCTATCCGGCGGATGATGAACGGGAACGACTTTACTCCATCGCCCGAATTGGTAACAGCATACAGTTGGTGGTAAAACTCCATACAAATGGACTGGGATCTCAATACCTGCACAAGCTGAAAACAGGTGAAAAAATCAAGGCGAGAATCATTCCCAATCCCTCCTTTCATTTGCCTGAAAAAGCGCCGGAAATTGCCTTGATTGCCAATGGAACCGGCATTGCGCCCTTTCTGGGTATGATTGCGGAAAACAAAGCTGGCCGGTCATTACATCTGTATGCGGGATTCAGACACCGATATTCATCTGTACAAGACTACCAGGCAATCTGCGATACAGCCATCCAAAACCAACAACTGAAAGCAGCATCATTCGCCTTTTCGAGAGAAGAAAATCCTGCTTATGTGATGGATTTAATCCGGCGGGATGCCAGCTTTTTTGCGAACCTGCTGGCTACCAAGGGAAGCATTCTGATTTGTGGTTCTTTGGCCATGCAGCAGGATGTGGAGCAGGTGCTGGATCAGATTTGCCAGGAAAGGAATGGCCAATCGCTCCATTACTACAAGGCATTGGGACAGGTACTGGCAGATTGCTATTAAATTGAATCGATGAAAAAATTCCTGTTTATAATATGTGTATGGTTCTGCTATTTTTCAACTACCGCACAGGTTGTACGCAAAAGAACTGTAACCCTAATGGGTAGCCGCTTTGATATCACGATTGTTGGGACAGACAGCAGTACGGCAGAAAATCATATTGATAAAGCGATCGCGGAAATTGACCGGATCGAGCAACTGATCTCTGATTGGATACCTTCCTCGCAGGTATCAGCAATCAACCGGATGGCCGGGATTCAACCGGTTAAAGTGGATCGGGAACTACTGGAACTCACGCAACGGGCCCTGCGAATATCCGAATTAACAGAGGGTGCTTTTGATATCAGTTTTGCCGCCATGGATAGGATCTGGAAATTCGATGGCAGCATGGAGCAGTTGCCGGATTCAGCTACTATTAAACGGGCGATAGCGAATATTGGTTACCGATCTATTCAACTGGATACCCTGAACAGCACCATTTATCTAACCCGGAAGGGAATGAAAATAGGATTCGGAGCTACTGGTAAGGGCTATGCGGCAGATAAGGGGCGTGCACTTATGAAAGAACTCGGAGTTCCTGCTGGAATAATAAATGCATCGGGAGATCTGACAACCTGGGGTAGTCAGCCAGACGGAAGAGCCTGGACCATTGGGGTAACCAATCCTTTCAAACGATCCAAACCGGCAGCAATATTAAAGATGCATACCGGAGCGGTTACTACTTCAGGCGATTATGAAAAATACGTGGAGATCGATGGCAAACGTTATTCCCATATCATCAATCCCAAAACCGGCATGCCGAGTTATGGGCTCACCAGTGTAACGGTAATTGGTCCGGATGCAGAAAACTGCAATGGATTCAGTACCGCTATCATGGTATTGGGAAAGAAAAAGGGACTTCAGTTAATCAAGCAACATCCGGCATTTGCCTGCCTGTTACTAACAACAAAAGGAAAAAAATACAAATCAAGAAATTTCAAAAAAGTATCAAGAACCATTTCTTCAATTCCAGGTAGCGAAAGGAAGCATACCATTCAAGCCCAGCAGTAAGCAGCACTGTGCAAGAAAAATAAGCACCCAAAAATCAATCTTTTTTAATGGGTTACCAGGCTGCCTCCAATACCGGAAGATGGAGAATGCACAGGAAATTGGCAATGCGAAACTAGCTGCATACAGAAGGACAGTTGCCATATTCATATCTCCCAGATAGATTATTCCTTTACTTGCAGCCAGTAAGCCGCCAATAACCAGCAGCCATACAGCATAATACGAAAAGGAATAGGCTTGCTGTTGAAATAAAGCCGGACTTTTAATTAACTGTATGGTTCCAAGTAAAAGCAGTAAGACCAAACTTAATAGTCCCATACATATACTAATCATTGGAAGGATGA
>JAGKTB010000392.1:0-3512 GCA_018993145.1 Flavihumibacter sp. | reverse complement strand
ATAATAACCAGCCGCTCCGCTTGATAAAGGCCCGGAACATATGGGTGGTAAAAATCCCGGATATGAATATCAGTCCCACCCGCACAAACAGGCGCTGATCAATCTTGGAGGGGGTAAAAGTATATACGAAAATTACCATAGTCAGGGCCACGAAGGTCCAGCCCAGTACCTGGCAAATCCAATAATATTTAATTCCGCGTGGTAGCATATAGGCAAATCTAGCTGTTTGTTCCACCCCTAATATACCGAATTGTACTAATGGCCAAATAAATTGGGACGGGGGTAACTGGCCGGGATGGATGGCAGCCAACTATTTTAGGATGGATTTGTTAATTTCTTTATCTCATACGCTTATTTTTACCGCATGGAAATTAAACCGGGGCCACTTTTAGGACAGATCAATCAGCCATCCGACCTTAAGAAGCTGGGAAAAGAGCAATTACACCAGGTATGTGACGAGCTCAGGCAGTACATCATTGATGTAGTGAGTGTGCATGGGGGGCATTTTGCAGCCAGCCTGGGTGTAGTAGAACTGACTACAGCCCTGCACTATGTGTATAATACCCCCTACGACCAATTGGTTTGGGACGTGGGTCACCAGGCATACGGACATAAAATTTTAACCGGTCGCCGTGATAATTTCCCAAGCAACCGCAAATACGGTGGCTTGTCTGGCTTTCCCAAACGCTCTGAAAGTGAATACGATACGTTTGGAGTAGGCCATTCCTCCACCTCCATCTCAGCCGCCCTGGGTATGGCTTTGGCGGCCAAATACAAAGGTGAAGACCGCAAGTCCGTGGCTGTGATTGGCGATGGCTCCATGACTGCAGGTATGGCCTTTGAAGCAATGAACCATGCTGGGGTTTCTGATGCCGATATGCTGATCATCCTGAATGACAATTGCATGAGCATCGACCCGAATGTAGGTGCTCTGAAAGAATACCTTACAGATATCACCACTTCACCAGCTTATAACCGATTCAAGGACGATGTTTGGAAAGCGTTGGGTAAACTCCCGGTTGGCGGAAATTTCTCAAGGGAAATGGCATCCAAACTGGAGCACTCGATCAAGGGCATGCTGAATAAAAGCAGCAACCTGTTTGAGGCATTGAAAATCCGGTACTTTGGTCCAATCGACGGACATAATATCACCAAACTGGTAGATACCCTGCAGGACCTGAAAAATATTCCTGGTCCAAAGATTCTGCACATCATTACAGTGAAGGGCAAGGGCTATGAGCTGGCCGAAAAAGACCAGACCAAGTGGCATGCACCCGGACTCTTCGACAAGATTACCGGTGAGATATTCAAGAAAAAATTTGATACACCCCAGCCGCCCAAATATCAGGATGTATTTGGCCATACGATTCTGGAACTGGCGGAACAAAATCCAGCCATCTTTGGCATAACTCCCGCAATGCCATCCGGATCATCACTGAAGATTATGATGGATAAAATGCCGGATCGGGCACTGGATGTAGGCATTTGTGAACAGCATGCAGTAACGGTGAGTGCGGGATTAGCAACACAGGGCATGAAAGTGTACTGTAATATTTATAGTTCTTTCATGCAAAGGGCTTATGATCAGGTAGTACATGATGTTGCCATTCAGAAATTACCGGTTGTATTCTGCCTGGACCGTGCGGGACTGGTAGGCGAAGATGGACCAACTCACCATGGCGCCTATGATATTCCTTATTTCCGTTGTATCCCCAACCTGATCATCAGTGCACCCATGAATGAAGCCGAACTGCGCAACCTGATGTATACAGCTCAACTGGAATCCACCAAACTTCCTGTTGTGATCCGTTATCCACGAGGTGAAGGTGTTATGCCGGAATGGAGAACAGAAATGAAGGAAGTGGAAATAGGAAAAGGTCGCAAACTGAAAGATGGGGAAGAGATTGCCGTGTTGAGTTTCGGTCATCCTGGAAATTTTGCTGCAAGTGCCATTCGTGAAGTGAAACAATATGGTATCAATGCAGGCCATTACGACCTGCGATTTGTAAAGCCCCTGGATGAAGAACTATTGCATGAAGTATTCCAGCGTTACACAAAGATCATTACAGTTGAAGATGGTACAATAGTAGGTGGAGTTGGTTCCGCTGTATTGGAATTCATGGCTGCACATAATTACCAGGCAGAAGTCAGAATGCTTGGTATTCCCGATCGTATCGTGGAGCATGGCAGCTTGAAGGAGTTACATCGCGAATGTGGTTATGATGCCAATGCTATTGCGGAAACCTTGCGAGATATGATGAAGGAGAAAGTGCGGGTTCAGCTTTTGCAATAACGCTCTTCCGATTTATCCAAATTTATTGAACGACTTGAGCTGATTAAAAAAGGAGTCTTTTTTTCTTCGGCTCACTTCTACGGTAGCATTATTGGAAAGGATAATGGTACCTCCCTCTCCACGAATATATTCCCTGATATGGCGAAGATTTACCAGGAAAGATTTGTGCACCCTGACAAATCCCGCATCTGCCAGCATTTCTTCATAATCATGGATTGGCTTTGCTGAACAGATAGTGGGTTGCTTGAGGAAAATAAAATTGGTATAACTGCCGGATGCCTCACAGTACAAAATATCAGTTAATTCAACCACCTGGAATCCTTTGAGTGAAGGAATGCATAATTTCGGCTGCTGATCCAGTTTGCCCTGGGAAAGATTGAAAAGCAATGTTGATACATTTTGGCTGATATCATTCCGCGTAATTCTTTTTTCCGCCCTTTTTACCGCCTGTACCAGCAACTCCTCATCAATCGGTTTCACCAGGTAATCAATTGCACTGTACCGAAAAGCTGAAAGGGTATAATTATGATGCGCCGTAACAAAAATGATTTCAAATTCATGCTGTTCTAACTCCTCCAGTAACTCGAAACTGTTTTTACCTGGCAGTGAAATATCCAGAAACACCAGTTGCGGTTCCAATAATTCGATTTTTTCTCTGGCCGTATCAGCATCACTGCATTCAGCAATCACTTTTAAATCAGGACAATATTCCTGTAACAATTGCTTTAAGGTGAATAAGCCGCTGGCTTCATCATCCACCAGGATTGTTTTAATCATACAATAAGGTTTATAAAGATAATTCCAGGATCGCCAGTGTTCCTGATTCAGGACAGCCTGGTAATTCAGATTTATCTGCGATTCGCAAAGAGCAATTCATTTTGTATTTTTCATTTAACACCGCCAGTCTTTCTTTGATATTTTCAATACCCACAGATTGATGTAAAGGTTTATGAGTTCCGGATTTCTCAAGTGTATTCCGGATACCTACACCATTGTCATCCACTTCACAAATTATGGACCCGACTTTTTTTGAAAACCGAACAACCAGTTGGCGATCCTGTTTCTTGTTTCGTAATCCATGCCAGATCGCATTTTCAACCAGCGGTTGAATCAACATGGGCGCAATACGTGTATCTTCCGGCAACAGCTCTTGATCAACTTCTATTTTATAACTGAAATCATCAAACCTCAATTTCTCCATTTGCAGATACTGCTCCAG
>JAGKTB010000391.1:0-4201 GCA_018993145.1 Flavihumibacter sp. | reverse complement strand
GGTTCCAGCCCACATTTCCAACGCAGTGGTCCACATACAAGAGCCCTGTTTCAGTGGGATTGTATTCCGATTTCCAGGTCCGGTAACCAGGAAGAAAAGGTCCTGGATAATTGGTGCGCTCTATAAAAAGGTGAACTGTATCCCCATAGTTTTTAATCCCGCTCATAATCAGTTCGCCGTATTCATCAGTAAGACGCTGTGGTTCCATGTAGGAGTCTGCGCCCCGCAATGTGGTTTCATTCCATGCTATTGTGGCGTCCGCGACCCGAAGCGCAAGCATTTTTACGCCATCGCCATGCCGATAAATGTGATCGGCGATTGCATTATCAGGACGAAGCGGGGTTGTAAATACGAAAGTCAATTTATGTTGCCGCACCGCATAACTCGCGCGGTCCTTTACACCGGTTTCGGGACCTGCATACGCCAGGCTCTGGAACCCGAAGGCGGTCTTGTAAAAATGGGCGGCCTGTTTGGCGTTCCCTACATAAAATTCTACATAATCCGTTCCCTGCAGGGGAAGAAAATCAGTTGCAGCATGCTGCTGAAGTTTGGATAATACCTGGTTCATTTTGTGGGTAATTAAAAGAAATGAAGAATCAGGACCGGGAATCCGGACCTGTTGAAAACTTAAACCAGTGAAATTGAATCCATCGCCAATGACTCCATCAGCAGGCAGTACTGCTGCCGGTGATCGGAAAACAGTTTATGTGGATAATCCGGAGTCATGATACAAATATAAGAATCCTGAACCTGCAGGCAGCGGAATCATTATTTTTGCGCCATGAAAAAAGTTGGAATACTTGGAGGCGGACAATTAGGAAGAATGTTGTTACAGGAAGCGGCCAATTACCCGGTCGAAACCTGGGTAATGGAAAACGATCCCTCCTGCCCTGCTGCTCATCTCTGCCATCATTTTGTAACCGGAAATATTCGCTCCTTTGATGATGTATACCAATTTGGCAAACAACTGGATGCAATTACCATCGAAATTGAATCCGTAAACGTGGATGCGCTGGAACAGTTAGAAAAAGAAGGTGTAAAAGTGATTCCGAAGCCGTCCGCGCTGAGAACCATCAAAAATAAAATAACACAGAAAGAATTTTACCAATCCAATGGCATCCCAACTGCAGCATTTGTTACGGTTCCCAATAAGGAAGCGCTCAAATCCCATTTGGAATTTTTACCGGCTGCTCAAAAACTGGGCGAAGGCGGATACGACGGAAAAGGAGTTCAATTACTCCATTCATTTGAGGAATTTGAACTTGCCTTCGATGCACCCAGTGTATTAGAAAAAAAAGTGGCCATAGAAAAGGAAATTGCAGTGCTGGTAGCCATCAATAATAAAGGAGAGCAAGCCATCTACCCCCCTGTTGAAATGGTATTCGATCCCAATCTGAATTTGCTGGATTACCAGATTGCTCCGGCAGACCTGGAAGACAAAACACTCTGGAGAGTGGAGGCCATTGCACTGAAACTGGTGAAAGCACTTGAATCTCCGGGTTTGTTTGCAATTGAACTCTTTATAGACAAAGACGGAGAAGTACTGGTAAATGAAGCAGCGCCAAGGGTGCATAACAGCGGTCATCACACTATTGAAGCCCATTCCTCCTCACAGTATGATATGGTATGGCGGATTCTTTTGGATTTTCCACTTGGATCTACCACTGCCCTGCTCCCCTCTTCCCTGGTCAATCTGATTGGTGAACCCGGTTATTCAGGAGACGTAAACTATGAAGGATTGGAGGAAGTATTAAATATGGAGGATGTGTATGTTCACCTCTATGGTAAAAAACAAACGAAGCCAGGTAGAAAAATGGGACATGTTACTGTACTTGGTAAGGACAGGCATGACCTCGTAAGAAAGGCCCACCAGATCAAACGCATTTTAAAAGTAAAGAGTTAAAAGTCATTCCTAATCTGTCTTTTCCAATCATCCTGATTAATTACCGTTCATCCCAAGAATATAGGAATCTGTAGTGATTTGACGACTTCTGAAAAGCCTGCCAACATTAGGCAGGATTTATCTGTTAATTTTACCATTGACTCAACATTAAATCAGGGAAAATTCATGCGATCAATATCCAGTGTGTTCACTTTTTTGCTTCTCTCCGGTCTTATTGGAGGGTTGAATTCCTGTAAATCAGATGACAAGAAAAAAATTGCCCCTCCT
Source organism: Flavihumibacter sp. (assembly GCA_018993145.1). GTDB lineage: Bacteria > Bacteroidota > Bacteroidia > Chitinophagales > Chitinophagaceae > Flavihumibacter. The sequence goes on along the minus strand of JAGKTB010000391.1, from coordinate 2,031 downwards.
GCTGCAGGAACATCCGCTCGTCCCTCCCAGGTGATCAAAGTGGAGGCTTTCGTACTTAAACCCGGATCCGTAAGTGAAAAACTGGAAGTTCCGGGCACCCTGATGCCCTATGAAGCAACTGAATTAAGACCTGAAGTTTCCGGAAGAGTAACTCAATTGAATATCCGGGAAGGGCAACAGGTTGGCAAGGGAACCTTGCTGGTTAAATTGTATGATGATGATCTCCAGGCTCAATTAAAAAAACTGCAGGTGCAGTTAAATATTTACGAACAAACTGCCAGTCGCCAGGCTGAACTGTTAAAAATAGATGGTATCAGCAAGCAGGAATATGACCTTAGTGTACTGCAGGTAAATAATATCAAAGCGGATATGGAGTTAATACGTACCTCCATTGAAAAAACAGAAATCCGGGCCCCTTTCTCTGGTCGCCTTGGATTGCGCAATGTGAGTCTGGGTGCCTATGTAACACCAGCCACGCTGATCACCAATATCCGCCAGGAAAACGAATTGAAACTGGAATTCACTGTACCGGAAAAATACAGTAGCCGCATAAAAGCAGGCTCGATGGTAAGATTCAGTGTTGAAGGACTGGATAAAACGATCCCGGCAAAAGTGCTGGCAACTGAAGAAGCAGTTATGGAAGACAGCAGAAGCCTGCGCATCCGTGCAGTAGTGCAGGGTAAAGCTCCCCAACTAATACCAGGTGCATTCGCAAAAGTGCAATTAGATTTCGGAAAAGACAACAATGCGCTGATGATCCCTACCCAGGCTGTAATACCCCAGGCGAGATTCAAAAAAGTGATTGTTTACCGGGATGGAACTGCCGTATTTGAAACCGTAACAACCGGAGTAAGAGATAGCAGTTATGTACAAATCATAGAAGGATTGAGAGCGGGGGATACCATTGTAACAACCGGCCTGCTTTCCATTAAACCGGAAGCCAAAATTGCCATATCCAAACTTAATTAAGCAGCCATGAATATATCCGAACTGAGTTTGCGGAGGCCGGTTCTGGCCATCGTAATGAATGTGGTGATCATCGTTTTCGGATTGATCGGTTATAAATTTCTGGGGGTTCGGGATTACCCGGCGATTGATCCCCCTGTTGTTAACGTTCGAACCTCTTACCCCGGGGCCAACGCAGACATCATAGAATCCCAGATTACAGAGCCCCTGGAAAAAGCCGTGAATGGTATTGCCGGTGTAAAAAATATTACTTCCAGCAGCAGCCAGGGCACTTCCAATATTACCGTTGAGTTTGATTTATCCATCGACCTCGAAGCTGCCGCCAATGATGTTCGGGATAAGGTTTCACAAGCAGTTCGATCTCTACCAGATGATCTGGATGCCCCCCCGGTTGTTTCCAAAGCCGATGCCAGTTCAGATGTGATCATCTCCATGACCGTTCAGAGTAATACGCGCAACCAGTTACAGGTAACAGAGTATGCCACCAATAACCTGCTGGAGCGACTTCAAACCATTCCAGGTGTAAGTGGAATACAGATCTGGGGTGAGAAACGGTATGCCATGCGGATCTGGTTCGATCCGGCTAAATTATCAGCCTATGGATTAACTCCAGGGGATGTACAGACCGCTTTAAGAACCCAAAACATTGAATTACCCTCCGGAAAAATATCCGGTAATGCTACTGAACTTTCCGTACGAACCTTCGGCTTACTCAACACCGAAGAAGAATTCAATAATATCATTATTAAAAACGTGGCAGGCTCCGATATCAAACTGAAAGATATTGGTGAAGCTGTATTGGGACCTGAGAATGAAGAAACCGTGCTGAAAGAAAGTACTATCCCAATGATTGCCCTGGCCCTTGTGCCTCAGCCAGGTTCAAACTATGTAGCCATCAGTGATGAGTTCTACAAACGCTATGAACAGATCAAAAAAGATGTACCGGAGGACATTTCTCTTGACATCGCACTGGATCAGACGAAATTTATCAAGCGCTCCATACTGGAAGTAGAAGAAACACTGATCATTGCCTTTGTTTTGGTGGTATTGATTATTTATTTCTTT
>JAGKTB010000390.1:0-4681 GCA_018993145.1 Flavihumibacter sp. | reverse complement strand
ATAAAGTAATCTGGACTGCTGCCCCGGTTGTTGATTCCCTTCCTTCTCTCAAACTCTCTTACCTGAGTAAGGATGGAGAAGAGGGCTATCCCGGAAATCTGCAGGTAACGGTTACCTATACACTAACCGAAGAGGATGGCCTGAAGATTCAATATGAAGCGACCACTGATCAGGCAACCCCGGTTAACCTGACCAATCACAGTTATTTCAATCTTACAGGCGATACCAAAGAAACCATCTTCAATCACCAGTTGCAATTAAACGCGGATGCCTATACGCCGGTAGACAACGGACTGATACCAACCGGAGAAATCAGGCAGGTGGCCGGAACGCCTTTTGATTTCAGAAGCCCAATGCCCATTGGCAGTCGCATTGATTCAGTTCCGGGAGGATATGATCACAACTATGTATTGAACAATACGGATGGATCCTTAAGAAAGATAGCTCACCTTTCTGAGCCGGTAAGCGGGCGATTCCTCGAAGTATGGACAACCGAACCCGGTGTTCAGTTTTACAGCGGTAATTTCCTGGACGGGAAATTCTCCAATCATACCGGCACACCGGTTCAATTGCATACCGCTCTATGCCTGGAAACCCAGCACTTTCCGGATTCTCCCAATAAAAAGGAATTCCCTTCCACCATCCTGGAACCCGGAAAAAAATATTATACAGAAACAGTTTATAAAGTCGGGGTTAGCAAATAATGGAAATGGAAACTGTGCTGTCGCGGTATAAGGCATTCTTATTTGATCTCAATGGCACCATGATCGATGATATGAAATACCATATCGTTGCCTGGTCGGATATGCTGAACAATGTGCTGGGTGCGGGACTCAGTTATGAGGAGGTCAAGCGTCAGATGTATGGTAAAAATGAAGAGCTCCTGGTTCGGGTATTTGGTCCGGATAAATTCAGCCGGGAAGAAATGCAACAGTACTCCATGGAAAAGGAGCGCCGGTACCAGGCTGCTTTTCTACCGGAACTGAAACTCCTGGAAGGGTTACCCGAACTGCTTGACCAGGCAAAAGCTGCCGGTATCCGCATGGCAATTGGATCAGCAGCAAATACTTTCAACATTGATTTTGTGTTGGATAACCTCCGGGTCCGGTCTTATTTTGATGCCATCATCAGCGCGGATGATGTCGAAATCAGCAAACCTGATCCGGATACCTATCTCAAATGTGCTACAGCGTTACGTATTCCGACAGCAGATTGTCTCGTGTTTGAAGATGCTCCCAAAGGCGTGGAAGCTGCTTTCAACGCGGGAATGGATTGCGTGGTGCTGACCACCCTGCATGAGCCGCATGAATTCTCAGCCTATCCGAATATCATTCACTTTATGAATAATTACTCCGGGTTAACAGGTAAAATAGGATAAGATTCGATTAAATGTTGATAATACACTTAAATTTAATTAATTGTAACTTGTGCCAATAAGCTTGTCATAATAAGTAACTATGTCAACATCATTCGTGATTGGAGTGGACTATGGGACTGATTCCGTTCGGTCGGTTTTGGTAGATACAGCAAACGGGCAGGAACTGGCAGCAGCAGTATTTCACTACCCCCGCTGGAGAGATGGACTCTATTGTGATGCTGCCAGCAGCCAGTTTCGGCAGCACCCCCTGGATTATATAGAAGGATTGGAAACTACCATTCGCGAATGTTTAAAGCTGGCTGGTCCGGCTGCAGCTGCACAGGTGAAAGCCATCTCCATAGATACAACCGGCTCTACTCCGGTAGCAGTTAACCAGGCAGGCATACCATTAGCTTTACTCCCTGAATTTGAACAGCATCCCAATGCAATGTTTGTACTCTGGAAAGATCATACAGCATTGAAAGAAGCTGCTGAGATCAACCAGCATGCGACCGGGTTTGCTACCAATTACCTGAAATATGTTGGAGGAATTTATTCTTCCGAATGGTTCTGGGCAAAAGCATTGCACATTCTTCGGGTAGACCCGGGCGTTAGAGCCGCGGCCTATTCCTGGGTAGAGCATTGCGACTGGATACCTTTCCTGCTTTCCGGTGGATCCAACATCAACCAGCTGCGCAGAGGTATTTGTTCTGCCGGCCACAAAGCCTTGTGGGCAGCAGAATGGGGTGGATTGCCTCCGAATGAATTTTTCAAAACATTGGATCCCCTGCTGGATGGACTGGTTTCCCGCTTGTTTGATACTGTTTATACGGCTGATCAGGCTGCAGGTAACCTGAGTGACGAGTGGGCAGCGCGACTGGGATTATCCACCCGGGTGATTGTAGGCATAGGTGCATTTGATGCGCATATGGGGGCAGTAGGCGGACAAATTGAACCCTACCACCTCAGTAAAGTGATGGGCACTTCCACCTGTGATATGCTGGTGGCACCTATGGAAGAAGTGCAGGATATCCTGGTTAAGGGAATATGCGGACAGGTACCAGGTTCTGTTATTCCCGGTATGATGGGCATGGAAGCAGGACAATCGGCTTTTGGTGATACCTATGCCTGGTTCAGGAAAATGATTACTCAACCGGTAGGCAAACTGCTGAAATCCTCCACGCTCATAGATGCGCAGCTGGCAGAAAAACTCGAACAGGAATTGAATGAAAAACTGATTCGCGAGCTATCTGCAGAAGCAGCCCAATTGCCTCTTTCAGAACAGGATGAATTGGCCATCGACTGGCTGAATGGTCGCAGAACCCCCGACGCCGATCAACGACTCAAAGCCACCATTACCGGTCTGCACCTGGGCTCGGATGCTGCCAGAATTTTAAAGGCGCTGATTGAATCTACCTGCTTTGGCGCCAAGGCCATTGTGGATCGGTTTACATCAGAAGGAGTGCCGGTAAAAGGCCTGATTGGATTAGGCGGCGTGGCAAAAAAATCGCCTTATATCATGCAGGTGATGGCGGATGTGATGCAAATGCCCATTCGCATTCATAAAACTGAACAGACCTGTGCTGCAGGTGCTGCCATGTTCGCGGCAACTGCAGCCGGCATCTACAACCGCGTGGAAGATGCCATGCAGGCAATGGGACAGGGTTTTGATGCGGAATACCATCCGCGTCCAGCAACTTCCAAGTATTACCGAAACCGATTTGAACAATATAAAAAGCTGGGTGCTTTCACAGAGCCATCCGGCGATTCAGAAAATTAAAGAAGCAGCATCATGCGATATGAGCATATCCGGCAGGAAGCATATGAAGCAAATATGCAACTTCCCCGTCTCGGACTGGTACTCTTCACCTTCGGGAATGTAAGTGCAGCTGATCGCAGCCAGGGGCTGTTTGCAATTAAACCAAGTGGCGTGCCGTATGATCAAATCTCACCAGCCTCCATGGTGATTGTAGATTTCGATGGTAAGACTGTTGAAGGAGATTTACGCCCCTCATCAGATACACAAACCCATGCAGTTTTATACAAGCACTGGACAGATATTAACGGTATCGTACATACGCATTCAGTCTATGCCACTGCCTGGGCCCAGGCACAGCGCGATATTCCAATCTATGGTACCACACATGCTGACCACAATACAGTTGACATACCCTGTGCACCACCTATGGAAGACAGCATGATTGAAGGAGATTACGAATACCAGACCGGTTTTCAGATCATGAATTGTTTCGCTGAAAGAAAACTTGATTACCGCGAAGTGGAAATGATACTGGTGGGCAATCATGCTCCCTTTACCTGGGGAAAAACAGCCGCCAAAGCGGTGTACAACAGTGCTGTACTGGAAACTGTTGCTCAAATGGCAATGCATACGGAACAGATCAATCCCAATGCACCCCGCCTGAAGGAAGCCCTGATCAAAAAACACTGGGAACGGAAACATGGTCCGGATGCCTATTACGGCCAATAATTTTTAAAAGACTCAATACAGTATCTATGGATAGTTTGAAGCAATACGAAGTGTGGTTCCTGACAGGATCACAACATTTATACGGTGAAGAAACCCTGCAGCAGGTAGCAGCACACTCGCAGCAAATTGCGGAAGCACTGGACTGGGCCCCCATGATTCCTGTAAGAATTGTATATAAGCCGATTCTTACCTCACCGGATGAAATTTTTGCCATCTGCCAGGAAGTGAATACCACCCGCAACTGTATTGGAGTCATTGCCTGGATGCATACCTTCTCGCCTGCCAAAATGTGGATCAATGGCCTGAAGATTTTGCAAAAACCATTACTGCACCTGCATACCCAGTTCAACCGCGATATCCCCTGGTCCAAAATCGATATGGATTTCATGAACCTCAACCAGAGCGCACATGGTGATCGTGAATTTGGTTTCCTGGTAAGCCGAATGCGCATGCGCAGGAAAGTAGTTACCGGCTACTGGGAAGAAACTGCTGTGCAACAACAAATCAATACCTGGGTTAGGGCAGCGGCTGGTTGGGCCGACTGGCAAGGCGCCCGCTTTGTTCGTTTTGGTGATAACATGCGCGAGGTAGCTGTTACAGAAGGTGATAAAGTGGAAGCACAACTGAAATTCGGTTATGCAGTAAATACCCATGGTATTGGAGACCTGGTGCAGGTAATCAACCAGGTTACAGATGCAGAAGTAGAAAAACTCTGCCAGGAATATGAAGAAAGTTATAAACTGGCGGGTGCCCTTGCAAAAGGAGGTGACCAACGTTCATCCCTAACCGATGCGGCCCGCATTGAAATTGGTATGCGCCAGTTCCTGGAAGCCGGC
>JAGKTB010000034.1:0-6722 GCA_018993145.1 Flavihumibacter sp. | reverse complement strand
TATCGTAATGTTTTTTGGTAAACTCGTCGAAATAGTTCGTTAGAATTTCGATGGCTCCCTGAACGGCAGTGCCTTCATTTTTTTTGCGTTCCAGTTGCAACAGCAGACATTCCTGCAGATTTCGGGCGGCAACTCCTGCAGGATCAAACTGTTGTATAAGAGAGATCAATTCTTCAATTTCTTCTTCAGAAGCCTCAATGTTCTGACGAAAAGCAAGGTCGTCCTGGATCGAAGTGGTTTCCCTTCGCAGGTATCCATCATCATCAATACTGCCTACTATCTGCTCGGCAATTTTACGCCGGCGATCATCCAACGTCAGCATGCCCAATTGATCAGCGAGCAAATCATGGAGGGTAGATTCAATTTTAAAGGGTGTTACCTGCTTGTCATCCATCTCCGGATAATTATCATCCCTTAACCGGTATTCTGCGATATCATCATCCCCTTCAGAAACATATTCGCTGATATCGATATTATCATACTCTTCTTCCGATCCTTCTGTTTCAAATTCGTCTTCTGCAGACTCGAATTCATCCCTTGTCTCATCGAAACTATCATCACTTGCTTCATCTGATTGTTCCAGGGCTGGGTTCTCTTCCAGTTCTTCCTTGATCCGCTCTTCCAGGTTGGCCGTAGGCACCTGCAAAAGTTTCATCAACTGAATCTGCTGGGGAGACAGTTTTTGTAGTAATTTCTGCTGTAAACTTTGACCTAATGCCATTCGTTATGTTCAGGGTTTATGCGTTTCTTTTTTTGAAAAGGCGCGCTATCCACAAAAATCAGGCCGTAAATTACACAATAAGTTGGAGTAGGGGTGAAATCTTTCCTTAAAATAATGATAATGCTCGGTACCTGTTGGTCGGCAGTCTGTGCAAACGCTCAATCAGCGGGCGTTTGGAAGGATTTTTCCGATTACATCTCGATTCGGATTCCTTTCCGGAGCTTACAGGATAAACCTTCAAAAACCCCTAATTTTAGGGATTTGGCTTTTAAAATATACAAGCTGCCGGAGTCAGATGGCGGTCAGTCTGTTCTCCTCAAACAAGGCCTGCGGCAGCCATTGGGATTAAAATCAATTGCACCTGATTTTATTCTTTCTCAATGGGGGATAATTTGCGTTGGGGAGTATCGGTTGCAACAAAAAACCGGGCTTCCGCTCCGGTTTCGTTTGGGTTCCTTGGAATATGTAAATGCGCTTGAAGGCAAATAAGCTCAATAAGTCAGGGATCTTGGGTTGGGGGCCATCCATTCCATTGAAGGTATGGTGGCGGGATCCCGATAATAGTTATTCTTCAGGCTGTCGTTCCATCCATTTGGATTTTTTTCAAAACTTTTACTGCTGAAATAGATTACTCCATGCATATTGGGGGTATTTCTCACAGCCTGGATCATTCGGGGCAGTTGGTTGGGGTCCTTCCATGCGCTGTTGGAGCCTGCCCGATAAATCCCTAATCCGATATAACAATGTTTGCCGTAAGTGTTCTTGCTCCACCAGTCCAGCAATACTTCAAATGCTGCAGCTTTGTGACCGAATTCCCAATACAGCTGCGGTGCTACATAATCGATCCATCCTTCTTTTAGCCAGAGTAATATATCGGCATATAGATCGTCATAGTTGGTTTGTCCGGCTGAAGTAGCGCTGCCCCGGGGATCCTTATCGTTATTACGCCAAACCCCAAACGGAGATATGCCGAATTTTACCCAGGGTTTTTCAGCTTTTATTGCAATTGCAAGATGGCGGATAATAGAATCCACATTGCTTCTTCTCCATTCATCCACGCTCATGCCCACACCAAATACTTTATAGGATTTCTGGTCGGGGAACTCTTTGCCGGCGATGCGGTAAGGATAGAAGTAGTCATCAAAGTGAATGCCGTCAACCGGGTATCTTTTTACCAAGTCACGAACGATGTTAACTACAAACTGCTGGGCATTCTTATTTCCCGGGTCGAAATATTTTTTATCGCCATAAGTCAGAAACCAATCAGGGAAGGTTCTTGTGATATGATTAGGGTCTGTCAGGGTGGTTTTTATATTGAATACGGCCCGGTAAGGATTCAGCCATGCATGAAATTCCATATCTCTTTGATGGGCTTCGTTAATCATGAATTGAAGCGGGTCATAGTAAGGCACGGGCGGCTTTCCCTGTTTACCGGTTAACCATTCACTCCAGGGCTCGTAGGGAGAGGGGTAGAATGCGTCAGCAGCCGGACGAACCTGTGCAATTACTGCATTGAGTCCGTTTTTTTTATGCATGTCCAGCATTCGGATGTATTCCTCTCTTTGTTTGGCCGGATCGGTAGTGCCTTTCGTAGGCCAGTCGATATTGGTAACAGTTGCAATCCAGGCTGCTCTGAATTCATTGGTGGCAGAGCCCGTTTCCATAGGTGGTGGCACAGGTGCTGCAGGTTGCTGAGCAATTACCAGGGCAGGGAGAAATAGGATACTGATTGCTGATAGCAATGATTGTTTTACTGACATGATTCTGTTTTCGGTTAATCCTGACTGTTGCGAAGTTTATCGAGCAGGTTGTTTAATTCGATGGCCTCTTTTTCATTGAGGTTTTTTAGCAGGCTGTCCCACTCATTTTCATGTTTATCCATTTCAGCAAGTAACAGTTGTCCTTTTTCTGATATGGTAACATCTACGAGCCGGCGGTCGGTGCTGCACACTACCTTGCTGACCAGTCCTTTTTTTACCAGGCGATCTACTATTCGTGAGGTATCGCTCATTTTATCCAGCATCCGTTGCCTGATCTGCAAGGTGCTGAGTGGTTCACCTGCCCCACGCAATATCCGGAGGATATTAAATTGCTGGTTGGTCAGGTCGTACCGGTCCAGGTGTTTACGGGTATTTTCCATCAACCAGTTATAGGAAAAGATCAGGTTGATCATGGCTTTCTGATGCTCATTCCTGAATTTCCGCTGGTTGATGTCTTTGTTAATACTCATAACAGGTATGTTCAGGTTTAAAATTACTGAAAATGAAATTAAACGGATTGGAGTTGCTCATCCCCAGACGCGTGTGCCCTCTGAGCAGTTGGCGCAAATATCGATATTAGCGCGACTTTTAAGCAGTTCGGATCGGAATTTTTGGTAAGCCGGGTCTTCCCATATTTCTCGAAAACTGGCTTTTTTAAGATCGCCGAGGCGATGTTGTGCATCTTTGTCAAAACAACAGGGTACTACCAACCCGTCCCAGGTTATAACCGTTGCATGCCAGGCCCTCCAGCAATGATTCAGCAACTTGTTTTTAAATGCATACTGACCATCCTTGTTTTTCTTATACCTGCTGTATTTCTCAATCGTTGGAATTAGTTGATTGGGATCGTTTTCATAGTCATATACCTGGGCAGTCTTCAGCCAGATATCATCCACGCCTACTGATTTTGCCAATGCTTTTGCATCCTCAATCTGGTGTTCATTTGGTTTTACCACGAGGAATTGAAATACAACAAATGGTTTTTGTGAGCCCATTTCTTTTTTGGCCTGTACTATGTTTCGTGCGCCCTGTACAACTTTATCCAATTTGCCGCCTATCCTGTATTGCTGATATACTTCCTGGGTGGTCCCGTCTATTGAAATGATGAGGCGATCCAGCCCGCTCTCCACTGTTTTCCTTGCATTGATTTCGGTAAGGTAATGTGCATTGGTGGATGTGGCTGTATATATTCCCTTTTCGGATGCATACTTCACCATGTCAAGAAATTCCGGATTCAGGTAGGGCTCACCCTGGAAATAAAACACCAGGTAAAATAAGTCCTTGTATAACTGATCAATGGTATTGCGGAAAAAATTACTCTGCAACATACCGGTTGGACGTGTGAAGGCTCTTAGTCCGCTTGGGCATTCCGGACAACGAAGATTGCAGGAAGTGGTCGGCTCCACGCTAATGGAAATTGGAACTCCCCATTGTACGGCTTTCCCGCTGTATTTGCTGATATAATAACTGCTGAGCACTTTTGCAGCGTTCCATGCCCTTCGGACACTCATCTTGCGCAGCATATTCATCGAGTCTCTAAAATGAAACGGCATTGACCAAAGATACAATCCTGGTTTCACACCGCCCGGCCCGATGCTATCTCCCGGGCGGAGTGAAGTAAATGCCTATTTTTGCGCGCGATGGCAAAAAAGAAAAAAGGTCAGGAATCCGGACCTAAATATTTACTGGCAGTGCTTGTTCTGGTACTGGTCGGCTTTTTAGCCTGGTGGTGGTTCGCTACATCGGAACCTGATTTTGAACATTACGAAGATTTTGGAATTGAAATACCAACCAATTTTCAAATTCATGGAATTGATGTGTCCAAATACCAACAACGCATCAATTGGGAAGCGGTAAAGGCAATGCGGGCAGAAGATGTGAAAATCGGATTTGTCTTCATAAAAGCTACAGAAGGACTGGGTAACATGGACCAGCAATTCCGGCGTAACTGGAAGCATGCCAAAGAAGCCGGCATGCCAAGAGGAGCGTATCATTTTTTTATTGCACCCAAAAGCGGGGCCGAACAGGCAGAAAATTTTATTCGTCGCGTGGAACTGGAAAAAGGAGATTTACCTCCTGTTTTGGATGTTGAACAAACCTATGGGGTTAGCAATTCCAGGCTGAGGTCGGAAGTAAAAGCCTTTCTCGATCGGCTGGAAGCACATTATGGCGTTAAGCCTATCATTTATACCAATGTTGATTTTTATAATCGGCACTTAAAAGATGAATTTGACAGCTACCCGCTGTGGGTGGCACATTATCTTAAAAAAGACCGGCCCCGAATCGCCCGGAACTGGACCTTTTGGCAATACAGCGAAACCGGAAGGGTTAGCGGTATACGTGGGAAAGTGGATTTCAACGTCTTTAACGGAGATTCAACAGATTTTCGCGACCTGCTGATAGAGTAGTAGCTTTGAAAAAAATCAAGTATGAGTGGAATGGAACAGGATGCCCGGGACCTGCTGTATAAAACACTGATGACACTTTCCATTGGCGCACTCTGGATGCTGCTGAATATGACTATTGGGTTATATGCCGGATGGTTTTTCTTTGATGAAACCCCCAAAGCGGGTAATTATATCTGTTATGTTTTCGCACTCGGTTCTTTTATCTGGATGATCAGGTATTTCTACAAGATGTGGACCACCAAACCCTAATACCTCGTTTCCTGTCTCCCGTCTCCTCCGTCTCCCGTCTCCCTTGTCTCCCGTCTCCATTCTCCTTCTTCCATTCCTCCGTCTTCTGACGTCTCATATATATTTTCTCTTCCTGCTCTTCAGGTACTTCTCATTTATGATTTCAGCCATTGGCTTTTCATACACTTTGCTTTCAACCCAGGAAATGATGTCCAGATAAGCAAAGGCCCTGGTTTCAAAACGGTCTTTTTCCAGGTGCTTGATTTTATGCAGGAACTTTTCCAGCTCTGGTTTCATTTTTCTTGGAGATACGCCAAATGAATGGCGGATAAAACGGAACATTTCTTCTTCCACTACCGTCAGATTTTTCATTTTCGCCATAAAGCGATAGACGGATTTAATCAGCGATTCGATGATCTCATCATTTCCCAGCTCATAATGAGCAAGCATGTGCATCAGCCGGGCATAACTTTGCAGATCTATCCGTAGATCCGCTGATGTGTCATTGATGATCTTCTGCAGGAAATCAATACTGGTGTTGTAATCTCCACTTCCGAAATACAGGGTCGCCAGTTTGTAATTGAAAACCACAATCCGGTGCGGGTCAACATAGAGCGCATACTCATCCAGGTTAGTTAATACCCTGTCTACCATTTTGAGACCTTCCTTAAAGGTTCCTGTCATCAGGTGCCAGTTTAACCTGGCACTATTGATGTAGATGCTGGTATGGATCCTGAAATTATCGTGTTGGAGTGCAATCGGCGTGTGTGAAAAAGCCTCAAACTCTTCCAGCACTTTTTCAAACAATTGATAATTCCGAAGGTCAAAATGGGCATTCAAAAGGTTGTGCATTCCCTTGATGTAGTGACCTAATTCCACCTTTTTCATGACCTCATTTTCATCAAAGAGATCTACCCATTTCTGAGCATACCGGTAATACATCAGGAAATCCTGCCGGATAAACGCATACCAGGTGTAACTCTGGTACAGATAGAGTCGTTCGTAAAAATCTGTCAGCTGAAATGCATCTTCCGGCAATTGCTCTTTAAAAAACTGCCGGATGCCTGCTTCATCTTTTTCATTGCGGGCATGACCATGTTTGGTGTACCAGCCATATAATCTCAACGCCAGGTTGGAAAGCCGTGTTACGCGATCTATATGTCCACTTATCTCCAATGCTTCCTGGGTTAGCTTTTCTGTCTTTTCCTGGATGCTTCGGGTAATATGCAGGGTTTCAATTTTCTTCTCAAGTGAAATCACCTGTGCCAGGTAGTTAAATTTGCCATTGGCTTTAGCGATCTCCCTGGCTCTTTCCAGAATTTTAAGGGCCTGGTGCTTCAAACCTTTATTGTAAAGTATCCTGGCATTATCAAGTTGTTCAGACAATTGAAGTTCCAGGGTGTCTGTGCTTTTGAGATCCCGTAAGCTGGCCAGTACCTGCTTGTATAAATGGGTTTTAATATTGTTTAGCTGTGGTTTCTGGATGGACGGCAGTTTTTTCAACAATATCCGTTCATCATACTCTGCTAGTTTATCCAATGCGTCAAATAATTCAACAATTTTAAGGTCCTCTTTCGCCGAACTCCGCTTGATATAAAGCTTGAA
>JAGKTB010000389.1:0-5739 GCA_018993145.1 Flavihumibacter sp. | reverse complement strand
TGAACCATGCTACCCTGGCTGGACATACCTTCACGCATGAACTCCAAGTGGCGGCGGATGCCGGTCTGCTGGGCAGCATCGATGCAAACAGGGGCGATTACCAGAACGGATGGGATACTGACCAGTTCCCGAATAATCTGAATGAACTGGCAGAAGCCATGTTGATCATCCTGGAAGCTGGTGGATTTGGTGGTGGTGGTATCAATTTCGACGCCAAGATCAGAAGAAACAGTACCGATGTGGAAGATATCTTCCATGCGCATATCGGTGGAATGGATACGTTTGCCCGTGCGCTGCTGATTGCGGATGCAGTGCTGCAAAAATCTGCCTACAAGCAAATTCGTCAGGATCGGTATGCATCTTTCGATGCCGGGAAGGGTAAGGAGTTTGAGGAAGGCAAGCTGACCCTGGAAGACCTAAGGGCGTATGCCATTGAAAATGGTGAGCCTGCAGCGAAAAGCGGCAAGCAGGAATTCCTCGAAAACATCATCAATCAGTATATTTAACGGAAACCAATTCAGGAAATATGCTGATGTACCAAACCATGCGCTGGTATGGTCCGAATGACGTAGTGAGTTTATCAGATATTCGTCAGGCGGGCTGTGCCGGCGTTGTTACTGCTCTACACCAGATCCCAGTAGGAGAAGTATGGCCTGTTTCGGCTATTGCTGAGCGTAAACAGTTGATTGAAACCGCTGGCATGACATGGACCGTAGTAGAGAGTTTACCAGTAAGCGATGATATCAAACGCCAGACAGGCGATTACTTGCGCCATATCGAAAATTACAAGACAAGTTTGCGGAACCTGGCAGCCGAAGGAATTAAAGTAGTAACCTACAATTTCATGCCGGTACTCGACTGGCTTCGAACCGATGTGTACTATCCCAAAGGGGATGGCAGCACCATGTTGTATTTCAACCGGCTGGATTACCTGGTATTTGATCTGTATTTACTGGGCAGGCCGGGTGCTGAAAAAGAATATACCCCGCAGCAGGTGGACAGAGCAAAGCAACGTTATGAAAGCATGAGCGAAGATCAGCGCCAGCATCTGTTTGGCAATATGATGCTGGGACTGCCGGGCAGTGATGATTCCTTTACTGCTGCGCAGGTTTTGACTGAGCTGGAGAAATACAAAGGCATCGATGCTGCTAAGCTCAAGGAACACCTGTTTTATTTTCTGAAGCAGGTAGTGCCGGTTGCAGCAGAAGCAGGGGTGAAGATGGCTATCCATCCGGATGACCCTCCTTATCCTGTTTTGGGACTGCCAAGAATCATGAGTACAGAGCAGGATGCGGCAGATTTATTGGAAGCCGTACCTTCGCCGGCCAACGGACTCTGTTTTTGTACGGGTTCCTTTGGGGCAAGGAAGGACAATAATGTGCCGGCCATGCTCAAGCGCTTTGGTGATTCAGTACATTTTTTACATATCCGCAATACCAAGCGGGATGAGGAAGGCAATTTTTATGAAGCCGATCACTTGGGTGGTGACACCGATATGTATGAAGTGATCAAGGAGGTACTGATGATTCAGCAACGCAGAGGGCTATCGCTACCGATGCGGCCGGATCATGGCCACCAGATGCTGGATGATCTGAAGAAAAAAACGTATCCGGGTTATTCCGCAATAGGCCGTTTAAAAGGGCTGGCGGAAATCAGAGGCGTGGAATACGCGCTTCACCGGGCAATGACGACATAAACCAAACCAAACATGAAAGTAGAAGAACTGAAGGCGACAGCGGCACAAGTGCGACGGGATATCGTGCGCATGGTGCATGGTTGTCAATCGGGTCACCCGGGTGGCTCGTTGGGTTGTACCGATCTGGTTACAGCCCTGTATTTCCATGCTATGAAAATTGATGATAGCAAAGGAGCAGATGGCTACCTGAATTTTTCGAAGGAAGGAAAAGGAGAGGATCTGTTTTTTCTGTCTAACGGCCATATCTCACCGCTGTTTTATTCGGTGTTGGCAAGACGTGGTTATTTCGACATAAAAGAGATGACCACCTTCCGTAAGATCAATTCGCGTTTACAGGGCCACCCTGCAACGCATGAACATTTGCCTGGTATCAGAGTGGCATCCGGCTCCTTAGGGCAGGGATTGTCAGTTGCTAACGGGGCTGCCTATGCGAAGAAATTGCGTAAGGAAGACAACGTAGTGTACGTGCTGATGGGTGATGGTGAACAACAGGAGGGCCAGATATGGGAAGCAGCGCAGTTTGCACCGCATTATAAGCTGGATAACCTGGTAGCCATCGTGGATTGGAATAAACAACAGATTGATGGCAGCACAGATAAAGTGATGGACAACCGCGATCTGAAAGCCAAATACCAAGCCTTTGGCTGGTTGACGGTGGATCTCCTGGATGGCAATGATATGCAGCAGGTACTGGATGCACTGGCCGCGGCTAAAGCCTTGTTGGGTAAGGGGCAGCCGGTGGTGATCCTGATGAAAACCGAAATGGGTGCCGGGGTGGATTTTATGATGTACACGCACAAGTGGCATGGAACCGCGCCGAATGATGAACAATTGGCAGCAGCCCTGGCGCAGTTGCCGGAAACCCTCGGGGATTATTAATCAAGCAAGCAGCAAATCATGAAGAAATATACCTATACGGAAAAGAAAGATACAAGATCGGGCTTTGGTGCCGGTATGGCTGAATTGGGCAAGTCGCACCCGAATGTAATGGCGCTTTGTGCTGACCTGGTGGCTTCTTTGAAACTGGATGCCTTTATTAAAGAAAACCCGGATCGCTTTGTGCAGTGTGGCATTGCGGAGGCCAATATGATTGGAGTAGCGGCAGGGCTCGCCATTGCAGGCTATGTTCCTTATGCCACAACCTTTGCCAATTTTGGATCGGGACGAGTATATGACCAGATTCGTCAGAGTGTAGCTTATTCCGGTGCGAATGTAAAAATCGCAGTATCGCATGCGGGATTAACACTGGGAGAAGATGGTGCCACGCACCAGATACTGGAAGACTTGGCAATGATGCGTTCCATGCCGGAGATGACAGTGATCAATCCCTGTGATTATAACCAGACCAAAGCGGCAACCATTGCCCTGGCGGATCATGTAGGACCGGCTTACCTGCGCTTTGGCAGACCAGTGGTGCCTGTATTTACGGATCCCAACCAGGAGTTTGTGATCGGTAAAGCGTGGATGGTAAATGAAGGAAAGGATGTTACGATTGTAGCAACGGGTCACCTGGTATGGGAAGCAATCCAGGCAGGTGAACTACTGGAGCAGGAGGGAATCGATGCAGAAATCATCAATATTCACACCATCAAGCCGCTGGATGAAGAAGCGATTTTGAAATCAGTCGAGAAAACAGGCTGTGTGGTAACTGCTGAAGAGCATCAGTTGAACGGTGGTTTGGGAGATGCTGTGTGTCAATTGTTGAGTCGCAAACGTCCAACTCCTGTTGAAATGGTTGGTGTTGACAATTCATTCGGTGAAAGTGGAACGCCTGCACAGTTGATGGAAAAGTATGGCCTGAATGCAGCTGCGATTGTGGAGAAAGTGAAGCAGGTGATTGCCCGTAAATAGTTTTAATTTTACCGGTCGGGTGAGTTCCCGGCCGGTAAAATTATCAATATGGACCTTCGTGAAACGTTGCCTCCCAAAGGCAGTTTTTATAAATTGGTTGTTGAGCTGCACCAGACTCAACAAAAGGCCTCCTTGCTTTATGAAGACTCCGGCGTAACACGTGCCAGCGGAATGATTACGAAGGTATATTCAAAAGACAACCGCCAATTTCTTCAACTTGATAGCGGTTTAGAAATTCCCATCGATCAGATCTACGCGCTCAATGGCCTCTTTTCATCTGATTATTCCGAATGTTAAGCAGTGATTTTCTATGGACGGCCAGTATCGTAAAAACATTTATCCCGGTCAGGAAGTAGCGATCATCCTGAAAAAAGACCAGCGTTCAGGCCGTTTGACGTACGGCATTGTCAAAGATATTCTTACCTCTGCCGCCTTTCATTCCCGCGGTATCAAGGTGCGCCTCGCAGATGGCCAAATTGGCCGTGTAGCTGAAACTGAAGTAGTAGATCCGGAAGAAGGATAATTCGTACGGGATTTAATCACCAGGATTTACTGCTATCCGCTTGCAGGATCATTCCGGAATACTTATATTGTTAGTACTTATCCTTTGATTCCCCTCTGCTGGGACTCATGTGGCGAAGCATTGACTAAAGCTTTTGAAATGCTATTACGGTGAGAATTGTCAAAATGGAAACTTGACTTTTCAGTCACAGGGTTGAATAAAAACAAATACGGAGTACAAAAAAGTAGGGCGAAGGTAAATTATGTTTGAAGAACATTATAAGGCAGTGCTATCCGGTTTGAAAATTGATCCTGCTATTCAGGATAAGTGCTGGAAGGATATTCAGATTGCATATTCCAATAATAATCGCTACTATCACAACTTGACTCATCTTGATAATTTATTAACTGAATTGCTGCCAATAAAAGAATGCATACATAGCTGGCCGGTTGTAATTCTTTCTATTGCATATCATGATATAGTTTATAGCACCTTAAAATCAAACAATGAAGAAAAGAGTGCAGCATACGCTCTTACATGTTTGACACAATTGGGTGTTAATACTTCAATTGGGGAAAAATGTGCCACACAAATACTTGCTACAAAAGGACATGCAGTTTCTCAAGATATCGATACTAACTATTTTACAGATGCAGACCTGGCAATTTTGGGCGCACACTCAGAAAATTACCGGTATTATGCGACATCCATAAGGAAGGAGTATAAGTTTTATCCTGATTTTCTGTATGTTCCTGGCAGGAAAAAGGTTTTAAATCATTTTCTAGCCCTGCCACGAATTTTCAAAACAAATCATTTTTATGAAAAATACGAGGAGGCGGCGCGTAAAAATCTGGAAGATGAATTGGAACGTTTAGTAGTTTGAGTAAAAAAACAAAAAGACGGATATGGCCTACCGTTAAGTAATTAATAAAAATAAAAGCACTCCTAAGTTAAAATAATTATTGCCTTAGGAGTACTTTTTATAATTCATGGGTAATATTTATCTCGTACAATTCGCAACCCAGGCTTCGCCGTCTTTTGTATAGGCAATCGTTAGCTCATTGGCTGTAATGCGAATCATTTTTGATTCATCATTATCTACAGATACAACAGCTGTAGCACCGTCACTTTTAAACTGTACTCCTTTCAGATCCGGAATGCCATCGGAAAAAACAAAATTGTAATTGTTTCCAACTTTAACAACAGTAACTTTTCCGTTGTCAGTTGACTTGTTTTCTCCCTCTTTTACATATCCGATACTACCTTCATAAGACCCTACAAACAGGTTATTGTCTGTTGGATCATCTTTCTTGCTGCAGGAAATAAATACAAGACTTCCTATCAACAATACGCTCAATAACTTAAGAATGTTTTTCATGTTTCTGTTTAGTAGCATTCTTTCTAAAACCATGCCACTGGGTTTCAGTATAACTAATTTAACATATCATGAATCGTTACTTATTTTACACAGTCTGTTTTGCCCTTTTCCTCAGCTCCTGTGGAATTCGTGGCATAGAAGGGCGTGAGCGTCCGGTTTACTTTACGGCAGATGATATTGTATTTACAGACTCCCTGGATAAAAAGCCGCATATATTATTTCATGGGAAATATTGGGTCGATTATCCTTGTATGAATACGGTGTATTTGCAAAAGGGAATCGAAGCAAAAGCGTATATATCCGGACCAACCA
>JAGKTB010000388.1:0-3586 GCA_018993145.1 Flavihumibacter sp. | reverse complement strand
AATTTAGTTTCATACCCGGATGCTCTTCCCGGTATGATATATTCATGCATATCATACCCCGTTTGCTTCATGCCAAGCGGCTCCAGAATTCTTTCCTTCAATAATTGCTCATAGGTTTTTCCAGTCATTTTTTCAAGAATAGCACCCAGAATAAAATAACCTGAATTGCTATAGGAGAATTCAGCACCGGGCGTAAATTCAAGATCACCACTGCAGTAGATACGAACAAAATCTGCTACACTATAGGGCTTGACAGCGTTGGGAAAAAAAGATTCATTATCGGTATAATTGGGAATACCGGAACTATGGGTTAACAAATGATGGATGCTTACCTGGCTGCCTGTTTCTTTTCTGTAATTGGTAAGATAATCGGTGATTTTTCCATTCAGACTTAGCCTTCCCTCCTGTACCAATTGAAGAATCAGCATTGCTGTAAATTGTTTGGTCACCGACCCTAACCGAAACCTGGTTTGCGTAGTGTTGGGTAGCTGCCATTCCTGATTTGCCATCCCGACTGCACCCTTATACACAATGTTATTTCCATTCGCTACCAGTACTGCCCCGCTGAATAGCCCGTTATCATTGTAATACTTCACCAGATTGGCAATACTATCTGATACCGATTGAGTTTTTGCTGTCAGTACAGTAACTGTAAAGCACAGCAGGAGCAGGTTTTGTTTCATAATACTCATAAGTTAGCCAAAAACCATGAGTATTATAATTATATATCATATTTTAATCACAGGTTGCGCTTACCTTCGGGAATATGTCAGCTATTTTACCAGGCGGATTTGGAAATTTCAGTCACTCAGAAATGGACCTGCTGCAATCCGTTTTATTGTCAAAAGAAATTACAAAGGGAGCCAGTTTGCTGAAACCCGGACAAATCTGCCAGTCGCTCTATTTTGTCAACTCAGGTTGTTTCATTCAGTTTAAAGAAAAAGATGAAATCGATCAGCAAATCATTGACCTACATGTGGAGCAGGAATGGATGCTCAACCAGCAAAGTTTTGTAAAACAGCGACCTTCCGAAACCTTTATCCAGGCTTTTACCGATAGCAACGTACACGAATTAACCATTACTGCCTTGCATGATCTGATCAGACTGTCGCCGGTTTTCTTTCAACTGGCAAGCCTAATCGATCCAACACCATCCCGAATAAAACTTTTTGATGATCAGTTGAGTCCGGCTGAAAAATACCAGTTTATACTGGAACATCGGCCTGCCTTATTACAGGCATTCCCGTTAAAAGTTATAGCCTCTTATCTGAAGATGACACCGGAGACCCTGAGTCGGGTTCGCGAAAAATTAGCCAAAGCCTGAACCTTCTTGATTTGAATCAAGTGACTACCTGAAGCTGTCTCGTTAGTTTTGAATTCACTTGTATTGTAAACCCCATTCAATAGAAAAGATGTCCGACAAAGTCCTTAGCATTCGCCCCTTTATTGGCGCCAAAAATTTTGAACGTTCCCGCGAATTTTACCGGGATCTTGGTTTTGAAGAAATGGAGCTGGAAAAAAATCTCTGTGTGTATAAACTGGGCAACCTCTCCTTTTATTTGCAGAATGCATATGTAAAAGACTGGATAGATAATACCATGGTTTTTATGGAAGTGGCAGATGTGGAATCCTTCTATCAGGAACTCAGCCAGCTAAACCTGTCTTCCAAATATCCGGAAGTTCGCCTGGTACCCATCCGCTACAACCACTGGGGAGATGAATGTTTTCTGCACGACCCGTCGGGAATATTATGGCATTTCGGAACCTTCAAGACTACTTCTTAAACAAAGAGTCTGCAATGCGCAAACTTTCCAAAATAGCATTCTTCACTTTCTCCACTTTTTCCTGTTCGGTTTTGAGATAGGTGAGCCGAACTTCCTGGTTATCGCGGGCCGAGTCAACATTGAACTCTTCCATCCAGGTATTCATGCCGTATTCTGCATAGTTTAAATCCTCCTGTAAGTCCATCAGGGCCTGTTGCAGGGCCTCCTTATTGGCGCCGGATGTTTTGTTCAAACTATCCAATGCTGCCTGGGCCTGTTTCTGGGCTTCTTTGATCTTACCCATTTTCGCCATACCCACATCATGTCCCTCCATTACCAGTTTGAACAGGCTATCCTCTGGGGTTTTAGCCACATCCGAAAAGCCATCGGTACGATGTCCTGCATGCTCATCCGCATTGTTACAGGCAGTTAACAACAAAATACCGGCGGCCAAAAGGAGGGGTGCTTTCATAATTTGTGGTTTTCAATAGTGCAAATATGCAAGGTTTTAGCATTTCATCCCACCCTAATCCTTGCATTATGAACTATTTTGCAATTTCAAATGCTTGCTATGAATAAATTGGAAAACTTTGTTACCGGTCGATGGGTCACTGGCGATGGAGAAGGCCAGGCCCTGTTTAATGCGGTTACCGGTGAAACACTAGCCCATGCCAGTTCAAAAGGGCTCGACTTCAAAGCCATGACAGATTATGCCCGCACGGTCGGGAATCCTGCCCTTCGCAAAATGACTTTTCACGAAAGAGGACGCATGCTTCGCGCGCTGGCACTGCACCTTCAGAAAGAATTACCCCGCTTTTATGAAATCTCTTACCAGACCGGCGCAACTAAAGCAGATAGCTGGATCGATATTGAAGGCGGGATTGGCAACCTGTTTTCTTATGCTTCCCTGCGAAGAAAATTCCCCAACCAACCCTATACCATGGATGGCGAAAGCCATAACCTGAGCAAGGCTTCCACTTTTATGGGAACCCACCTGCTTGTTCCAAAAGAAGGAGTAGCCATCCATATTAATGCTTTCAATTTTCCGGTTTGGGGCATGCTCGAAAAAGTAGCTGTTAACTGGCTGGCCGGTATGCCTGCTATTGTAAAACCCGCCACTGTTACCTGTTTTCTAACAGAAGCAGTAGTGCGCTCTATTGTAGATTCCGGTATCCTGCCCCCCGGTGCCCTCCAACTGATCTGCGGTTCCGCTGGCGATCTGCTGGACCATGTCCAAAGCCAGGATGTGATCACGTTTACCGGATCTGCCTCCACCGGGTTGAAACTCAAATCGCACCCGGTTATTCTGCGTGAATCAGTGCCTTTTAATATGGAAGCCGATTCCCTGAACTGTATCATCCTGGGTGAAGATGTGGAGCCCGGATCACCTGATTGGGATGTCTTTATTAAAGAGGTACGCAAGGAAATGACAGTGAAAGCCGGACAAAAATGTACTGCCATCCGTCGTGTTTTTGTACCTGAGAATAAGATGGAAGCAGTCTGGAAAGCAGTTGCTAACGCTCTCGAACAAACGACAATCGGGAATCCTAAAAATGAAAAAGTAAGGATGGGGGCGCTGGCCGGACAAACACAAAAATCCGAAGTGCTGGAACAGGTGAGCAAACTGCTGGCGGGTTCTCAGCTTGTATATGGTTCGCTTGACAGCGTGCAGCTGATTGATGCAGATCCTGCCAAAGGAGCTTTTATCAGTCCGCTTTTATTGGTGAATGATAAACCCTTCCAACAGTCAGCCTCACACGAAGTGGAAGCATTCGGTCCGGTTAGTACCATCATGCCTTATAAATCTGCTGATGAAGCCATTG
>JAGKTB010000387.1:0-3385 GCA_018993145.1 Flavihumibacter sp. | reverse complement strand
TTTTCAGCAATAGGTGTGTCGCCAATCGTTTGCCAGCTCAACTCCCCTCCCAGGCAATCGCGATAAAACAGCATGGCTTCCCGGCAATTACCATTGAAGCTGAGGTAAGTAATCAGTTGGCGCATCAGCGAAATCATTTGATTCAAAATTCATCATCCTGAACCGAAGAAAGGATTGCTGATTGCGACGGAATGCGGGGTGGTTTCCGTCAGCGTTTTCTTGTAAATTCATACTATGAAATCAATCTCCATCCTGGTTCCTCCAGGTGCGGTTATGGAAGCCGTTGCTGATCCCAGGTATCTGTTCACGACTGCCAACCAGTTTCTTGAAGCAGCCGGCAGACCTCCTCTGTTTTCCATTCAACTGGTTGGACTTGAAAAACAAACCAGTTTGCTGAATGGTGTATTTTCCATCCAGGCAGATAAACTAATCAACGAAGTGGATCAAACCGACCTTATCATCATTCCTGCCATTTCAAGTCCGATTGGTCCGGTGCTGGATATGAATAAGGCATTTATCCCCTGGCTGGTGAAACAATACCAGCAAGGCGCAGAGATCGCATCCCTGTGCCTGGGAGCTTTCGTGTTGGCGGAAACAGGTTTGCTGGATGGGAAAAAATGTTCCACACACTGGGCCTTTTACAATGAATTCAGGGAACGATATCCGGAGGTGACAATCATGGACGGCCATATCATCACAGAAGAACAGGGAATTTATTCCAGTGGTGGGGCGAATTCCTATTGGAACCTGCTGATTTATCTCCTTGAAAAATATACCAACCGTGAAACAGCCATACTGGCCTCAAAATATTTTGCAATAGATATTGATCGGAACAGCCAGACAGTCTTTGCGATTTTTAACGGGCAGAAAGACCATGCTGATGAAGACGTCAAAAAAGTGCAGCATTTCATCGAAAAAAATTTCACAGAAAAATTATCGGTTGAAGAGCTCGCTAAAACAGTTGCCATGAGCCGCAGAAGCCTGGAACGACGTTTTCGCCAGGCAACTAACAACACCGTAGCAGAATATATCCAGCGCGTGAAAGTGGAAGCTGCCAAACGTAGCTTTGAAGCAACCCGCAAAAACATCAATGAAGTAATGTATGATGTAGGATATACCGATACAAAAGCATTTCGGTCCCTGTTTAAAAAGATAACTGGACTCAACCCGGTTGCCTACCGGAACAAATACAATAAACAATTGCAGGCGCTGGAAAACTGATTATTCCACTTCAATAAGTATGCGTGCTACCCGATAGGCCAGGCTGGACTGGTAGTTCACCTTTTTCCCATTGATCCGGATCTTTTTGGATCGCCAGCTTTCCGGCATTCGGATAACAGCAGTTCTTCCGGGGGGCAGCTGGTAGTCCCACGTTGAACTTCCTCCTGTTTTTTTCCAGTTCACCTGAACCAGTTCATTATCTCCTACCGGAACTGCACCGTTTGCCCATTCGATTTTGTTGCCATCATAAGGCCTAATGGATAGCTGCGCATAACCGGGACTGTAAGATGTAATACCCAGCAGATTGACGGAGCAAAATAAAAGTGGAGAGCCACCCCAGGCATGACTGTAATCGCCCCTGTAACCGGTAGCACTGAGATCCTGCCAGTTTTCTTTCAAGGTATAAGTACTGGTATCAATACCATTCTTCCAGCGATCTACCAGTGAAAGCCCCTCGTCTGTTTTATTAAGTTTGGACATAGCTGCCAGCACATAGGACATAAAATAAGGCTGCAATTCATAGTCCTGTTGTGTTACAACATAACGCATCAGCGACTCCATCCTGTCAGGCTGAGTTATTCCATATAACACCGCCAATGTATTAAAATGAGCACTATAGGTAATGATGCTGGTATCAGCAGGAAGCCAGAAGGATGGAGACACCTTACTCATTCCCGGAATACCATCGCGATACAGCTTTCTACCGGGGTCCCATAACCGAACTTCGATGCCGTTCCGGATACTGTCTGCCAATTGATTGTACCAGGAGGCCCTTGACAAATACGCGGTGGCAACCGATTTTTTGCTTCCCCATTCGTGTAACCAGGCCAGGTCTCGCAACGCTTTATAATAGAAGGCTGTCATATAACCGGTGCCAATCATAGCGGGTGGATGATGTGCATTAAACCTGTCGATTTTGATCCAGTCCATGAACATGTAGTTGGGTGCATTGGCAACCAGGTAATCCTTATTGAGATAGGAGCGGAAAAGCAGCATCAGTTGATGCGTATGAGGCAACAATTCAGTTAGAATGGATTCATCTCCAGTGTACTGGATATACTGGTGTAGCATCTGCACCCAGATCAGGGAATAGCTTGTATGGAACATCCGGTACTGATTCTTTTCCATCATTTGTGCAGTCTGAACCAGGTTTTGCCGGGTTAACCAGGCATCTCCGAAAGCATACCAGGCATTGAGTGATTCGATAAAATAATCACCGGTACAGGCATTGGGTTCCTGGTGCATGGGCGAGTCGTAGTACATATCACCCATGCAAAGTTGCGTGGTGTAGCGGGCGATAGACCAAAGCCTGGTGTAGAAAGGATCAGAGCAGGAAAAACTGCCCCGGTACACCAATGGATAACTGGTAAATATGGCTTCGAAAGCCGTAAAATTCACTGGCATTTTCGAAGCAACCCGAACCTTCAGGTACCTGAAGGCGGCTAGGTTAGGAGAGCGGTACTGATTAATTCCCTTTTTGGCGATGATTCTGATGGCACGTGAAGGACTGGCCACATAATCCTTCTTTTCAAAAGGTGTGATTTCAATCGTATCGCCTTCATTGGCAACAAAGCTGCACTGTATCCTGGCAACCCGGTTACGTTCGAAATCCAGCAAAAATGAAGAATCTGCCAAAAAACGTTCAGGCATGGGGGTTAGTGGCTGAATGGGCGCCTGCATCAATTCAGGAATATTGCTACGAAACAAGCGGGTTTTGGAAAGACCTTGTTGCACAGCCGCCTTTTTCCAGGTGGAAGTATTAAAACCAGGTTGGGACCATGCTTCGGGTTCGATGCCAGCCTGCCACTCCAGCCAATCTCCTTTCTTTTGCAGGCTGGTATCCAGCATAGCCTGCCAGCTGGCATCGGTGCGCAGGATTGTCTGGTCTCCCGATTTAATTTCTGCGAGTAAGCCACCATAGGTGCTGGTAATTTCAGACCATTCAAGTGAATAACTGAATACTTCAACAGCAATGGTATTACTTCCATCCTTCAAAAGAGAACTGATATCGTAAATACTGTAATACCAATAATCAGGAGCTTTTGTATCATCATAATCTCCACCTGTATTAACAGGGCCCTGAGCAGAAAGTATACCGTTTATATATAACCGAAAACGAACATCTGCTGTACAATACAGGTAAACCGGTGCATTACCTTGTTTC
>JAGKTB010000386.1:0-8239 GCA_018993145.1 Flavihumibacter sp. | reverse complement strand
CCATCCGGAAAACCTCATCCCATACAATTCCGATCAACTGATTGGCGAGTGTATGCATTTGCGGATGCCTTGCAGTTTCACTTAGGGTGGTGAAGCCTGTAAAACTGGTTCCGTTATCTGTGCTACTCGTAAAATAAGTTGCTTTCTTCGGTGATGCGGAATACCAGGCAAAATGAAGACCGGACTGATTGACGGTCATGGTTGGGCCTGTATGCGGACAGGTTTTTACGATCCAGTTATCATCATGGATACGATTTGGTGTGCTGAATGTTTTACCTCCGTCTGAGGATACCTGGTGCACCATATCCCGAATTGAGTCCTGAAGGATAGCGCGGTAGGCTACATGAATCCGGTTTTGTTGATCAATCAGCAATTTGGTGCGGCAGCATTGGCAGGTTGTTTCGCTGATTTTGTGTTGTTGCTGAAAACCTTCCTGCTGGTAAGTGGTTGCCATAAATAATGCTGAACCCTCCTGGTTAGTTGTTTTCCGGTTATCCAGCCAGATTATAATAGCCTCTCCATCCTGATTGAGCGCTACGTCAAAATAACGCTGATCATTTCCTTCCGGATCATTTACCAGTGGTCTGGCTGTTGTCCAGTTTTTACCTTCATCAAATGACTGACTGTAATAGATCTGGCCTGCGTATTTACTTTTTGGTGTTGATTTAATTGTATTTGTGCCGTTATGATGGATGTGTTCGTCGCGCCCCTCTTTTTTTTCAATGCCCTGCTGCAGGCTGGTTGAGGTAACGCCCCATATAGCAATGATTTCTCCAGAGGGTTTAAATACCAGTTTAGGTGCATTTTCAGCATGAGGAGATAATGTAATGGAGGGTGTGACAATTACAGGTGCTTCAAAACTTTTTCCATTATTGGTTGAGATGGCATATCGCATTCGGAACCGATTCTCTGTTAACTGTTCCACCCAACTGAGTACGGGTCTTTTCAGATGATCTTTTGTTAGTCCGGGTATCAGTGATGCATGATCAGCTATTATTTGAGTAACGGATTGCAGGCTATCAGTTTGCGTGTGTGCAGCAGTTTTTAAAGACCAACTGCAGAGCCATGCACAGATATAGAGTGTTAGTTGTTTCATCAGTTATTTTTTAAAAGCGAACCTAAATCAATACTCATTCCAATATTTACGGACCGCGGATCTGCTAACTGGTAACTATATCCGAAACTGCTTTTTGAAGTGATATTCGAATAATATCTGTTACCTGCATTCAGGAGATGAACCCAGGTTTCAACTGCTTTATACCGATAGGCTGCTCTCAGGTGCCAAACGGTATATCCCTGGTAACGGGCAGTGTTTTGCGGATCAACAAAATAGGGGCCGACCAGTTGTAGTTCGGTGCCGATACGAAATCCTTTCAGGAAAGCAGGGCGATACCAGGCTTCCGCGTTTAAAAGCCAACGGGGAGCATTGTTCATTTCGCGACCATTGTAGCTTACTCCTTTTTCTACATATTCTTCGAATAGGTGTTTACTGTAGGATGCACTTGTTCTAAGCTGAAGATTTTTCAAAGGAGTGGCATTGACACCCACTTCTATTCCTTTATGACTGGTTCGGCCACTGTTCTGATTGGCAAAGCTGCCATCATCGAGTCTGACATTCACAATTTCATTTGAGCCGTTCAGCTGATAGACACTGAAATCTGCTGAGAGTTTGCCGGGCAACCATTCCATCCATCCGCCGATTTCATAGTTTTTGAATAAGGAGGGCTGGAGATAAGGAACTTTCACTCCTGTAAACAATTCAGTAACCTGCGGAGGCACAAATCCTTCGCTGTAGTTCGCAAAAAATCCGATTCTTTTGGTTGGGTTGTAGGTGAATCCGATTTTGGGACTTAGCTTTTTAAAATTGGTGCTGGTGTCTGCAGCTCCACTAAAAGCAGAGGGAGTTAGATTGTTGATGAATTTGTATTGAAAAAGATCATATCGAAGTGAGCCTACCAGTCGCAGTCCTTTTACAGGTTCGAATGCGAACTGAAGAAACGCTGCATAGTTGTTTATAGTTGTTTTGTAGTTGGTAAGCGTGCTGTCGGTTGATTGATAGCTGTCAAATTTCCCTGCAACAGTGTCTTTATGGATTTTAATATAGGAAGCAGAATAGCCGGATGGACTCAGATCTGCTGAAAGTCCGCCGATCAGCTCCGCATTTTTCCATTGGAACTGGTGTTTGTGCTGGCTGATGATGGCCAGGCTTTTAAAACTGCTTTCGTTGATTTCTCCGTGTGCCAGCGTTTTATCACCTTTCCATACACCATTTACTTTTCGGTAATCCTCTTTGATTCTATAAGCAGGATTTTGTCCGATTGAATTTTTTCTAAGAATAACGGATAAGCTTGAATTTGAGTTGTCGTTCCAGTTATGGAGGAGTGTGCTTCTGAAGCGTTGTGCTTTTACATTCCGGTAAGTAAATGTTTGCGGGTTGAAAAATCGACGGGTTGCAAAGGAAACGCTGTCAATTCCACTACGCATATCACTATAATAATCGGTTAGGGTATAACTGTTTTGCAGTTGGGTGGTTGAAGAAAAATTATAATCAACACGGGCCGTAACTGTTCCTTTATGAAAGTCGGTATATTCCATAAAGCTGTTTCGTTTACCAGCATAATAACCGCTTAAGGCGAAGCCCCATTTCCCAAATTGAAAACTGGATTGGAGATCCGCTCTTTTGTAACCTATGTTATTTCCCTGTAGGGAAATTTTCAGTGCAGGTACTGGTGTAGGTGCAAGGCTGATGAAGTTGACAACACCCCCGATGGCCTCACTGCCATACAGGGAAGAGGATGGTCCTTTTATCACTTCAATTTTTTTGGTGGCCGCAAGATTCATTTCCAGTAACGCATTGTGGTTGAATAAACCGGTTGTGCGTACAGGGATACCATCTTCCAGGTAAAGGAATAAACTTTTGGTGGTCATGGGTTGACGAATACTCATCTGGTGTTGTTCGTTACCTAGATTAACCATATTCACACCACTTACTTTGTTTAATAACTGATCGGCGCTTTGCGCTTTGGTTTCCTGGATGGATGCTGCAGAGATCAGACCAATAGCAATTGGAGCTTCTGTTCGTTTGATCTTTTCACCTCTGCTGGCGGTAACAATGATTTCATTCAGGTTTCCGGCAAAGGGTTGCAATCGTAGCGTTCCGGGTGCTTTGAGGAGTTGTTCAATAGGGACGATATAAGACTGGTAGCCAGTATGTGTAATTTTTAGGAAGCGGCAATCACGGCAGTTCATTTCAAATCGTCCGGAATTCGTGCTGACACAACTACAGTTGCATGTGCTGTTCGTACATTGAATAGTTGCGCCATAAATGGGTTCATTATTGATGGAGTCAATGAGGGTGGCACTGACTTTTTTTTGGGCATAACAAGGAAGGGTAACCAGTAGGATTGCCACTGATAACAGTCTGGATAAAACTGACATGTTAAAAGAAATTTATCGGGTTGCAAGTAACATACAGGCAAGAGGGAAGTCAAGCCGGATCGTTACGAGCTGTAGAAATTAGGTGTTGATTTGAAGATTTAAGCTTTATGAGCGAAAAGCATTTTCAGGGAAGAATCAGCAAGGGGGATGAAACAGCGGATAGGATCGATCGATGGTGTTGGATACCATATGTAAAGAATAATCTTGTACTGATATTTGTACAGTCAAACTCAACTCATTGGTAAAAAAGCAACGTGAAGAAAGAATGTCTGCTGAACCGGAACTTTTACTTTCTTTTTTTTCCCGTTCCTCTTTTTGTTCAGCAGCTTTTATCTTTTTCATCAGGATACATTTCCCTTCGCAGGCAAGTTCTGGCCGTGATTTGTTTTCACAGTTGGCCAGGAATTCCTGCTTATTGGTGTAATAGTTTACAACCATCATAGGTACCTGAAAACACTGCAAGAGTAGTGAGGCCAGTAGAAGAGATGATATGATAAAGCGGAAAAACATTTGCTGTTGTAAAACTAATAAGGCCTTAGAATTTCAAACATGATTTAAGTCATATCCTGAAAAATCGGTTGTAACTTGAAGCATCTTCCGGATATAGATGCGAATAAGAATAATTTTATACGGTTTGTTGTTAATCCAGCTTCTGGGTTGCATCAGCTTTAAGAAAGTTGGAGGACGAAACTCTCCTGTTAAGGGCGTTTATGGGAATCCTGCAGCGTTATGGAAGGCAGGATATGATTTTTCTTCATTGGGTATTAATGCCGTATTTATTCGAAGTGGATCCTTGAATCAGGAATTTATAGAACGTGCGAAAAAAGAGGGTGTAAAGATCTATGTAGAGTTCCCGGTATTGAATGGCAAGGAATACTTATCAAAGCATCCGGAAGCATGGCCGATAACTGAAAAGGGGAATCGGGCAGAGCCGGCTGATTGGTTTATGGGAATTTGTCCTACTGATCCTGGATTCAGGGCGGATCGGCAGCAGGCACTGGCAACTATCCTGTCTTCCTATTCAATTGATGGCATCTGGCTGGATTATTTTCATTGGCATGCACAATTTGAAACGCCGAATCCAATTCTGCCTGAAACCTGTTTTTGTGAACGATGTATGGGGTTATTTGAAAACTATGCCGGACTAAAATTGCCTGAGGGGCCGATTCCAGATCAGGCTGACTGGATATTAAGGAATCAGGAAGTTGCCTGGAGAAAATGGAGAACAGGGGTGTTGGTGGAGTGGGCAGATGTGCTGGGTAAACAGGTTAAATCAGTTGATGGCTCGCTGCTGACCGGTATTTATCATTGCGGATGGATGCCTGCAGATCATGATTCTGCATTGTATAAAAATTTGGGAATTGATCTGGCTGCACTTTCCGGCAAGGCGGATGTGTTATCTCCTATGTTATTCCATCAATTAAAAGGCCGGCCGGTTTCCTGGGTGGGTGAATATATGAACTGGTTATCGGGGCAGTCGTGGTTGAAAGGGGCTGGGGCGCCTAAAATATGGCCGATTGTGCAGGGGTACAATGGAACTGGAAAGGTAACGGCGGAGGAGTTTAAGCAGGTATTGGAATTTGGTTTATTGCCTCCTTCTACCGGGGTAATGCCTTTTTCTGCAGAATCAATAGCGGGAGATACTGCGAAATTGAGGGTGCTGAGGGAGTTTTATAAGAATTAAATTTTTCTGATATGAAGTATGGAAATGTATTCGGGATGTTATTGATGGTTGTTTCCTGTGGACCTGTTACTCCAAAGAATGATACGAAATCACAAACAACGCCTCCAATTGTGGGTACCTGGAAATTACTTACCGGTACTACTATCAAGGGAACAGATACGGTGGTAACCGATTATACCATTGGACAGGAAATGATCAAGATTATTAGTCCGACACATTTTGCTTTTCTGCGGCATGATTTGAATAAGGGGAAAGATAGTACCGCCAGTTATGCTGCAGGTGGCGGGAGGGTAAAAATTGGCGACAGTACCTATACCGAACTGCTGGATTATTTTTCTGTTCGGGAATGGGAGGGTGGAGAGTTTGAGCTTTTCTATAAAATTTCCGGGGATACGCTGATAACCACTGGCGTTGAAAAAATAGAAGCCCTTGGGATTGAACACCTTAATATTGAAAAGTTGGTGAGGGTGAAGTAAAAAAAGCATACTAAGCCACAGCTATTTTTTGATCTTTTGCGATAATCCTCTATTTTTGCGCTCCGTTTAAGAGAATCTCCATCATGGAGAGGTGGTTCTTAAAAAATATTGGTCGAATAGAGGGTAATGGTAAAAGTGTAAAGGTTTCGACAACACGGCGAGGTAGCTCAGCTGGTTAGAGCATCGGATTCATAACCCGAAGGTCGGCGGTTCAAGTCCGCTCCTCGCTACATTTTAAAGCCCTTTATGGGCTTTTTTTGTTTGGGGCATCGGATTCTTATCCGTCTACGGCGGCGGCGGTTCTTAGCAGGAATAAAATTGTGTGTATGGAATCCAGTGTGTATGTTTTATTTTCAGTGCTATATGAAAAGCATTATACCGGATATTCTACTGATCTTGATGGTCCAATGTTATCGCATAATGAATTGGGATAGGGCGGACCTCAAAATATCGTCCCTGGAAATTGATTTACCCGGAAAAATTTGTTCAGCAATCAGAAGCCATTGCACGAGAAAATTCGCTAAAGTTCGGAGTTGGAAGATCCTTTATTCAGTATTTAAAGCATTAAAAAAAGCCCCGTTTTCCGGGGCTTTTATATTTTTCAGGGTCCAGTTTTATAAAGTGCGGCCTGGATACTGCCGAAGCGCTTCTTCGAGGCAGTCCATAGCGGCGTGGATGTCATCAGTATTTAATACGTAGGCTAAACGAACTTCGTTTTTTCCAAGTCCGGGTGTGCCATAGAAACCGGTAGCCGGAGCCAGCATTACTGTTTGGTTATTGTGGGAAAAGCTTTCGAGTAACCATTGGCAAAAACGATCTGCATCATCAATGGGCAGTCGCGCAATTGCATAAAAAGCACCTCCGGGATTGGGGCAAAAAACGCCCTCCATGGCATTCAGCCGGCTGACTAGGGCATCCCGGCGTTTCAGGTATTCAGCCTTAGGGCCATCAAAATATGTGTTGGGCAGGTCGATGGCTGCTTCAGAGGCAATTTGACCGAAACCGGGTGGACTTAAGCGGGCCTGGGCGAATTTCATAGCGGTGTCCAATACAGCCTGATTGCGGGTTACAAGGGCGCCAATTCTGGCTCCGCAAGCACTGTAACGTTTAGAAACCGTGTCCATCAGGATTACATGTTCATCTACGCCTTCCAGTTGCATGGCACTGAAATGGATTCCGGTATAACAGAACTCACGGTAAGCTTCATCCGAAAAGAGAAAAAGGTTGTGTTTTTGAATGATAGTTTTTAAAATTTCGAGTTCTTCTTTGCTGTAAAGATATCCTGTTGGATTGTTTGGATTACAGATTACGATGGCACGTGTGCGGGGGGTGATCGCTTTTTCGAATGCCTCGATTGGAGGAAGTGCAAACCCGTTGTCAATACTGGATGTGATAGGCTTTACTGTAACTCCAGCTGCAACAGCGAAACCATTGTAGTTGGCATAAAAAGGTTCGGGAATGATAACTTCATCACCAGCATCCAGGCAAGCCATAAACCCAAACTGAATGGCTTCAGATCCTCCCGTGGTTACGATGATCTGGTTGTGGTTTACCTTTACGCCAACTTTGGCGTAGTATTCTGCCAACTTGCGACGATAGGATTCATTACCGGCGCTATGACTGTATTCCAGCACTTTCATGTGCGCGTTTTTAACCGCATCAAACATGATGGCAGGAGTTTCAATATCGGGCTGACCGATATTCAGATGGAAAACTTTGATTCCTTTTTTCTTGGCTGCTTCGGCATAGGGCACCAGTTTCCGGATGGGAGACGGGGGCATAGCCTGGCCTCTTTTACTGATCTGTAGCATGGCGCAAAGATAGCGGCCCGGCGTTGATTTTTAGTCGCCATTGCTTTCCTGCATCAGTTTTTCACGCATCATTTGCAGTTGAGCCTTTTCAGCATCACTGACGATTGGATAGGTTGGATCCAGTTTGTCAAATTCCCTGCTGATAATGGCTGCCAGGCAAAGACGGGTGAACCACTTGTCATCGGCAGGTAGTACGAACCAGGGGGCAAATTCTTTTGAGGTTGCTGAAAGCATGTCTTCATATGCTTCCATATATTGGTTCCAAAATTGTCTTTCTTCCACATCAGCGCTGGAGAATTTCCAGTTTTTACTGGGGTCATCAATGCGTTCCAGGAATCTTTTTTTCTGTTCTTTTTTGGAAACATGCAGGAAGAATTTCAAAATCAGGGTGCCGTTTTGTGCGAGGTTTTTTTCAAACCGGTTGATTTGTTTAAAACGTTTCTCCCAAAAGGCTGGAGTGATATCTTCTGGTTTATCAATACCAGGCAGGTTTTCGCTCAGAATATATTCCGGATGTACCCGGGTTACGAGTACATTTTCATAATGCGACCGGTTGAAAATTCCAATTTCTCCTCTGCCGGGTAGGGCTTTGTAGTGACGCCATATGTAATCGTGATCCAGTTCCTCCTTGCTTGGGGTCTTAAAGCTGGTTACTTTCACACCCTGAGGATTTAATCCGCTCATTACATGTTTGATAGCCCCGTCTTTTCCTGCTGCATCCATTGCCTGAAGAACGATCAGTATGCTGTGACGGTTATGCGCGTACAATTTATCCTGCATCAGGGAGAGGTTTTGAATCCCTTCAGCTAACAATTGCTCTCCTTCTTCCT
>JAGKTB010000385.1:0-3527 GCA_018993145.1 Flavihumibacter sp. | reverse complement strand
CACGAGTAACTGCTTGGTACTAAATTTCATATTAGCTGGTCTTTATTGGTTCTACAACACAAATATAGAAATATTTATTGTTTATCAATAAATATTTAGCTTTTATGGAAAAATATTTTTTGTTGTATGTCTAGCCTTATTACCTACTGCTTATCTTATACTCACCAAGTTCCGCACCCGTATCTCCCAACATTTTCACCGCTAACTGGTTTGAATCAGCACTTACTTTAATCAGGGTTCTTTTCCCTTCTTTCGGTCCGCCCCCAATGATAATAGGATAGGAATGCTCACTTTTCACCGGTGGGTGGATACCGTGTTTGTGCGTATGGCCGGCTATTACGAGGTCCACTCGATACCGGTCAAACAAGGGCGAGAACAATTTTCTGCAATGCAGCGTGCCGTGCCAATCACCCGAGTAAAAGGGCGGTATATGCATCATCACCACCCGAAAGAGCGCCTTCCTGGCTACTTTTAGCTGTAATTGTTTTTCGAGCCATATTGCCTGCTGCATCCGGTATTGATCAAAATCCACAATTCCTGCATATACTGGCTCCGTATCAGGTTTATCTTCTCCGGTATCCAGTGCTACCGCAAATACCGGCCCTGTTTTAAAACTGAAATACTGGCCGCCCGGATTGGTAAAATAATCTTTCAATTGCCGTGCAAATTTACCGCGCGTTTCATGGTTTCCGCGAACAAACAGAAAGGGCTTTTTTCTGGCAAATGATTCCGTACATGGATGAATCAGATGATCGATCAGTTGTTGTTCATCTGTCTGGTAATCGAACATATCGCCATTTAGAAAAACAAAATCATACGGAGCATCTCCATTGTGCCGGATCAATTCGCCAAAAGAATGCGGCCGGTCGTGAATATCATTCAGTACTAGCCAGTTGGTTTGAATGGCTTGCGGATCAACTGTTTGCAGCGTATATACGGCACTGTGAGCAGTTTCTCCGTAAATCAGTTTGTAGGGTTGAAAGTCCAGAATTTCCTTTGATCCGATTCTGTAATAATACTGCCTGCCAGGTTCCAGTCCGCTCACTACTACCTCATGAATCCTTGTATGAGCATTTACCAGTCCATCAGTTACAGCATGAGCTTTTTTACCAAGCGCTTCTGTTTCGCCATACTCAACCCACCCGTAGGAATTACTACTGGTAATCCATCGGATGCTCATACTGGTTGGGCTTACTGCCTGCAAATAAGGTCCGGTTACAATTGAAACGGATGCATTGCGCCCGGGAGCGGATAATCCTCTTAGAGGCGACAAACTAATTGCGCTTAAAGCACTGAGCTGCGCAAGGGCAGTAAAAAAACCGCGCCGATTACTGGTTGAAAAATCAGACATGTTTAGTAGCTTGGGGGTATAAATATAATACCATGAACTCCACTACGCGCAGAAATGCAATCAAAACCCTGGTGACAGGCAGTGGATTACTCCTGTTTTCTCCTGATAGCTTACTGGCAGCTACCGGGAAAAAAAAGGATCGTTTGGGGGTTGCATTAGTCGGACTTGGTTATTACAGTACAGATTTGCTGGCACCCGCGCTTCAGCAAACCCGGCATTGTTACCTGGCAGGAATCGTTACCGGAACACCATCGAAGGCTACAGCCTGGCAGAAAAAATACAATATCCCGGATAAAAATATTTACAACTACAGCAATTTTGATCAGATCGCCAATAACCCCGATATAGATGTAGTGTATGTAGTCTTACCTCCCTCAATGCACAAGGAATATAACATACGTGCTGCAAATGCCGGCAAACATGTATGGTGCGAAAAACCAATGGCGATGACAGAACAGGAATGCCGGGAAATGATTACAGCCTGCAGTGCTAATAAAAAAAACCTATCCATCGGATATCGCTTACAACACGAACCGAATACCAAAGCCTGGCGTAAGCTGATCAAAGAGCAGGCGCTCGGTAAAGTGAAATCACTCAACTGCGCAGCCGGCTATCGCGATAACCGAACGGATCATTGGAAACAGAAAAAAGAAATGGGTGGAGGGGTGCTTTATGATATGGGTGTTTACTCCATACAGGGCGCTAGACTTGGTACCGGTATGGAACCAATCAGTATACTATCCGCCACCACATCCACTACCAGGCCCGAGATTTACAAAAACGGACTGGATGAAACTACCGTAGCAAAACTGGAATTTCCGGGTGGTGTGATTGCTGATATCAAAACAAGTTTCGGTGAAAACATCAACTTCCTGGATATCCGCTGCGAAAAAGGAGAAATCAAAGTAAATCCGTATCAGGCTTACAATGGACAAACTGTAACAAGTCCGTTAGGAAAAATTCAGCACTCTTATTCGGTACCCATGCAACAGACCATGCAAATGGATGCCGATGCACTTGCTATCCTGAATAACCAGGCGCTGTCAGTGCCGGGAGAAGAAGGACTTCGGGATATCCGGATCGTGGAAGCTATCTATCGTGCTGCGTCGACAGGAAAATCAATTCGTCTGTAATTCACAAAATTGAGTAATCCAGCAGCATGAGGATTTCCTACATTACGACCTATGATGCCCGTGATGTCAACAACTGGTCGGGACTTGGTTATTATATTTCAAAAGCATTAACCGATCAGGGTAATACACTTGATTATATCGGCAACCTCGACCGTAAACTGGCAGCATCAACCCTTCTGAACGCCTTTTATTACAGGAAACTGTTGAAGAAGGGATACCCATTGGATCGGGACCTTGCGGTGGTAAAAGCATATGCAGACCAGATCAGGAAGAGAATCAATACAGACACTGATGTTTTGTTTTCACCGGGTAGTATCCCGATGGCACTACTGGAACATTCGAAACCAAGAGCATTTTATACCGACTCCACGTTTGCTGGGATCCTGGGTTTTTATAAAGATTTCTCCAACCTATCCGCTAAATCCATCCGCGACGGCAATTACCTGGAACAAAAAGCATTGGACACAGCATCTCTTGCTATTTACAGTTCCGAATGGGCCGCTGCATCGGCAATCAAAGATTACCATACCGATCCCGCAAAAGTAAAAGTGGTACCTTTTGGTGCCAATCTCGAAGGAGCACCTCCTTATGAAGAGATTCGGTCCATTATTCGCAAAAGACCCGAAACGGAATGCAACCTACTTTTTCTTGGAGTGGATTGGGAAAGAAAAGGAGGAAACCTTGCACTTGAAATTGCTGCTGACTTAAATAAACGCGGATTAAAAACCACGCTTCACATCGTTGGAATTGATAAATATCCTTTCCATACACAACCACCGTATGTTCGGTTACATGGGCGGATAAGTAAAAACACAGCAGCAGGCAATAAAAAAATCCGTGAATTATTAGAGAACAGCCATTTTCTGGTATTACCTACGATTGCTGATTGCACCCCAATCGTTTTTTCGGAAGCCAATTCTTTTGGATTGCCCTGCATCAGTACAACTGTTGGAGGAATTCCAACCATCATTAAAAATGGACAGAATGGCCAACTTTTTACTCTGACAGATACACCGGGCAGGTATGCAGACTATATCGAATCA
>JAGKTB010000384.1:0-3812 GCA_018993145.1 Flavihumibacter sp. | reverse complement strand
CATCCATTGCCGGGCATCCGGAATAAGTGGGAGTGATGGAAATTTCCGCGCCGTTTTCAGTTTGCTTTACGTCGCGGATAATACCCAGATCTACTACCGATAAAACCGGTACTTCCGGATCCTTCACTTCTTCCAGCAATTTCCATATGGTCGATTCGGTTGACATATCTATTCATTACCCGTCTGTTAATGACGGTGGATTGTTTACCATTGCGCGCCGGGGTGACTGCGCTGCAGGTATTGCATTTCGGCCAACAGGTACCCCAGGTGTTCCGTATGGATTCCCTGTTTGCCTCCTTTCTGGTACCAATTTGGTGCGGGAATCATTAATCCGGCCTGCTCAAATGCGGCACGCGTTTTTTCCAGCCAGGGTTCTCGATAATACTCCGGATTTTTTAGCAGTCCCGATGCTGCTGCCTCCAACTGAAAATCAGCTGGTATAAAAAATTCTCCCACATAAGGCCAGAGCTGATCGATGGCGGTTTCCATGCGGCGATGACTTTCCTCCGTTCCGTCACCAAGGCGAATCACCCACTCACCACTCCAGCGAACATGATAGTTCACTTCTTTCAATGATTTCTCTGCAATAGCAGCCAGCCTTTTATCAGCTGAATATTGGAGATCCGTATACAATAATTGCTGGTACAGGCTCATAAAAAATTGCCGGGTAATTGTTACTGCCCAATCCCCTTTATTCAATTCCACCAAAAGATGATTGCGAAATTCCATCGCATCCCGCAAGTAGGCAAGATCATCTTCGTCAATTGATCCGATTACCTGGAGAAAAGCCGGTGAACTTATAATATTCGTATATGCATCCTTGTTAGCATTATACAGCTCCGCTGCGTATTGATAAAAATTTCTTGCCTGTCCGATCTGGTCCAGCGCAATATTTGATATGGCGATATCCTGCTCCAGGTTCGGCCCATGTCCTGTCCATTCGCTGTTGCGGTGTCCTAGAATTAAGGCGTCATCGGCCAGGTGAAGAGAAAGAAGAAACATTTGAAGTAGGAGGTATGAAGGGTGAATTATGAATTAGGAGTTATGAATTAGGAAGTGAAATGTGAGACGTCAGATGTCAGAAGTGAGATTTTGGATTGGTGTCCCGTCTCACATCTCACGTCTCACATTGCTTTTAGTTCATCCGGTAAATCATAAAATGTCGGGTGCCGGTACACTTTATCATTGGCAGGGTCATAGAAGCTGGCAGCTTCATCCGGATTGGAGGCATGGATGTATTTGCTCTCCACCACCCAGATGCTAATCCCTTCCTGGCGACGCGTATATACATCCCTTGCGTTTTCAATCGCCATCTGGGCATCTGCTGCATGCAAACTCCCTACATGTTTGTGATCCA
Organism: Flavihumibacter sp.; assembly: GCA_018993145.1. Taxonomy (GTDB): domain Bacteria; phylum Bacteroidota; class Bacteroidia; order Chitinophagales; family Chitinophagaceae; genus Flavihumibacter. The sequence continues at coordinate 2,455 of JAGKTB010000384.1, read as the reverse complement.
ACCCCATTTTGCTGCGGATGAATACTTCCCACAATGGCCAGTCGGCCTGGTTTTGAGTTGCCCCTTCCGCTTTTACCGGTTCGCGATCACCATAATCGCCATATCGTTGTATCTGGATAACTATTTTCATGCTACTGCTGCGCTTTGTTTTTGAGCTCGTTTGGTTGCGAATGCGGTTGCTGCTTCCCGCACCCAGGCACCTTCTTCATGTGCTTTTAATCTGGCGGCAATCCGCTCCTTGTTACAAGGGCCGTTTCCACTGATCACCTGCCAGAATTCCTCCCAGTTGATTTTTCCAAAATCATAATGTCCTCTTTCGGCATTCCATTTCAACTCCGGATCCGGTAATTCCATGCCCAGGATTTTCACCTGATCAGCACAGATATCAACAAATTTTTGCCGCAGTTCATCGTTGGTAAAACGTTTGATCTTCCATTTCATGCTCTGCGCAGTATGAGGTGATGCGTCATCAGCAGGACCGAACATCATGATACTGGGCCACCACCAGCGGTTGATCGCGTCCAGGCACATAGCTTTTTGCGCTTCGGAACCTCTGCTCAGGGTCAGCAAAATCTCAAACCCCTGACGCTGGTGAAAACTTTCCTCCTTGCAAATCCGTACCATCGCACGGGCGTAAGGTCCATAGGAAGTGCGACAAAGTGGAACCTGGTTCATAATTGCAGCTCCATCTACCAGCCAGCCAATAGCGCCGATATCGGCCCATGTGAGCGTGGGATAATTGAAGATGCTGGAATATTTTGCTTTTCCGGTGTGTAGCTGGTCGATCATTTCAGCGCGACTGATACCCAGGGTTTCTGCAGCGCTGTAGAGATAGAGTCCATGACCCGCTTCGTCCTGCACTTTTGCAATCAATGTCGCCTTCCTGCGCAGTGATGGGGCTCGGGTTATCCAGTTGCCTTCCGGTAACATGCCTACAATTTCGCTGTGTGCATGCTGGGAAATCTGACGGATCAGAGTTTGACGATATTTCTCCGGCATCCAGTCTTTTGGCTCAATGCGGATATCCTGATCAACACGGTCCTGGAACTGCTGCTCCAGGTTAATAGTTGCCTGCTTTTCCATAGCGTAAAAATAGCATTTTAGGCGTAAAAACTAACAACTGTTAGGGAATTGCTTATTTCTGGTCAAAATCGATCAACAGCTCTGTGCTTCTTGGGTGGCTTTGGCAGGTAAGGATAAAACCTGCTTCTACCTCATCGGGTTCCAGGGCATAATTGGTATCCATGGTTACTTCACCCGTCACCAGTTTGGCTCTGCAGGTACAACAAACCCCGCCCTTGCAGGCATAGGGCAAGTCGGCACCTGCCCGGAGGGCTGCATCCAGGATAGCCGGACCCTCGAAAGGAACCTGTAATTCAAGTGACCGGCCATCGGCTTTAATGGTCACTTTTGCGAGTTGTCCAGGTTCGGTGGAAGCAGTTGTTTGCCTGGTCTTGGTTGCGGAATCCTGACCGGGCGTGGTAAATAACTCAAAATGGATGCGATCAGCTGGCACTTTTTTTTCCTGCAGATAATCACGCACCGAAAAGATCAATTGCTCTGGTCCGCAAAGAAAATAGTGATCCACCTGTTTCCATTCCAGCAGTTTATCTCCAAGCGCTTCACACTTGGCAGCATCGATGCGTCCATGCAATAGTGGGGCATCAGTTTTTTCCCGGCTCAGAATATGAATCAGCTGAAAGCGATCCATGTATTTATTTTTCAATGCTTCGAGTTGTTCCCGGAAGATGATGGATGCCCTGTTACGGTTTCCATACACCAGCGTGAACCGGCTCTTCGGTTCTGAAGCAAGAACAGTTTTAATGATCGAAATAATGGGCGTAATACCACTACCTGCTGCAAATGCCATGTATTCTTTGGAAGCTGCACTGTCAATAGGCGTATAGAATTTGCCGGTGGGGGGTAAGACGTCCAAACGATCGCCCTTTTTAAGTTGCGTATTGGCGTAATTGGAAAAACGTCCGTCTGCAAATGCTTTCACTGCTATACGCAATTCATCCTCCAGCGGTGAACTGCATACGGAGTAGGAACGTCTTACTTCTTCACCATTGATGGTGGCCCGCAGGGTGATATTCTGCCCTTCACGAAAACGATACTGCTCTTTAAGATCATCGGGAATTTCGAATGCAATGGATACACATTCATTCGTTTCAGGTCGGATATCGCTGATGGTCAGCTTGTGGAAATGCATGGTCATGCTTTCAGTCCTTCAATCATGATCAACACCATATTTTCTTCGAGTTGTTTGGCAGAGATTTTTTCCCTGCTTCGATGCCAGCTTTCAATACCGTTTACGGCATGCAGCATGATCAATACAACAGTGGGAGCGTCAACTTGTTTGATCTCGCCGGTCTGGATTCCCTTCTCGATAATTCCTGCCAGGCGTTTGCGATTTGTGCGGCGCTGGTTGTGAACATTGCAAAGATAGGGGTCG
>JAGKTB010000383.1:0-3217 GCA_018993145.1 Flavihumibacter sp. | reverse complement strand
TCTGGATTGCACCCGAACCCGGAACAGGATATACTTCTAATGTGCCAGGTTCCATATCCCTGCGAAAGCCGGATTCTGTATTTCTCTCAAACAACTGTTTTGATTTTGTTCGGGTTTGTTCATAATTGTCCATGCCTCCTTTATCGTGATAGAATTCAAGCTCAGGAGAAAAGTAAGACATTACTTCATCTAACTGGCGTCGGTTAAACGCATCAAAAAAGGCACTGTCCAATGCCTGGATCTGGTAATATAAACTATCCCGGTTAGTAGCTGTACCGGATTTAGCGATCTGAGGTACAGCAAACAGGGTGGCGGTAAATGCAAGCAGGGCTCCATCTCCGTAAGGACCATGCCCGGGTACTACTGTTGCTACCTCCGGATAAGCAGCCTGAACAGCCCGAATGGTAGTACTCCAGCTGGTGATATTGGCATCTCCCACAAATCCGAAACCGGCATCCAGTGACTTAACGAGGCAACCTCCAAATAATGCCTTATACTCCGGCACATAACTTACAATATTATCTTTTGTATGTCCCTCTCCGAAATATCGGTTGATCACCTGTTTGCCATTTACCAGTAGTACCTGTTCTCCTTTGAAAACCTCCTTCGGCAAAGGACTGCCCGCAGCTTTCGCCAGCTCTCTTGTCAGTTCATTTGAAATGGAATGAATGCCCGCTTTATGAAACTCCGCCAATCCAGCCAGGCAATCATTATGGAAATGATTTATAACAACAGCCTTCACCTTCAGCTTCCATTTTTTTCTCAACACCCGGATCAGCTCAATACTTGCAGTATCTGATGCGGGAGTGTCAAACACAACAGCAGAATCTCCACTGATATAGATCATGCCATTGCAGCCAACTTTGCCCCAATTGTCGGTTTGCAGATAAGATTCATGTACATACAGGTTGGGCTGAATGGGGGTAATCTTCAAATGCGAAGACGCATAGGATTTCGGTTGTGCCTGCAGGTTGTATCCTGTTGCAATGTATACCGCAACCAATAAAATCTTACCGATACAGATCCATCCAGGTAAGGAGTTTTTCTTCAAACAGGGGAGCTTCTTCATATGGAGGGTTATGTGCACTGTGTTCAAATAATTCAAGTGTGATGTCTGAGAATTGTTTCATAATGCCAGTCCATTGATCTGCGGGACCAGCGAGGTAATCGAATTTTCCATGCGCCAGCCATACCGGCACATAGAAATCCGTCAGCCCCTGGGTTATATCAATATCTCTGAAAACAATTCCCCACAAATAATCTATCGCCGGCATATTGGTATATACCTCAGTCCAGAAAGCGCCAGCATCTATTTCAAGATTCAGCCAGCTCTTGGGTGCCAGTGCCAGGTTATACAAGAGGAAGGATTTGTCCGGTTCAGCTTCAATGGCCGCTGGTAATGCTTCCATATTGGCACGAAAGGCATTGATACGTTCCGGCTCTGCCAATGTTTCAAAATGCAAATCAGCCAGTGCATGATTTCCCGTAGAGAGGGATGTGGCCATGCCGGTCAGGATTACTCCCTTAACGTGATCGGCATATTTTTTTGCATATTCCAATGCCATAAAACCATGACCACTGTGACCTACAACCCAACATCGCGTCCAACCTAGTTCCCTTCGCAACGCATCCATATCTTCAATGATCTCCTCCAATGCATACAGTTCTTCTACTGGTTCTGTGCTTTCTGGAGGAATGCTAAAGCCACGGTGGTCAGCAAATACAAAATCCAGTTTTTCTTTTAATGAGGCAGAGAACAGACGCTGGTAAAAAAGCCTGCTTCCAATTACGAATACTGGTTCTCCTTTTCCTTCTTTTAAATAGTGGAGCTTAAAGCCATTTCTTTCAATAAAGCCTTCCTGGATTTTCATATCGGATCTTGCTTTGGGTTACGGAAATTTCGGTCAGTTTCATCAACCGCCCGCAATATACTACAGCAACGGCTTTGTAAGGATGTAAATGGTAAGCAGTTATTCACATGCTTGAATTATCAACCGCATGATTTCTCCTACTTGTTGATTCGTCCATCTTGTTACTACTACCAGTTCATTTTTATAATCAATTATGATATAATTACCACCGTATCCTGCTGCATAATATAAATTCGCAGGTGCTCCTTTCAATGACTGATCACTGTTGTTCCACCATAGATATCCATAGGCTTTATTTGCAGGCGATGGTGCAAGTGCCTGCTGTATCCAGTTTTCTGAGAGGAGTTGTTTGTTTTTCCATTTTCCTTTTCGGAGAAACAGCAATCCATATCGTGCCTGATCCACTGTGTTGATAAACATCCCTCCACCAAAATGACCCCCTCCGCTTACTGATTGTACCTGCAATCCATCCATCGTTACCCATGAATTGGAATAGCCATACCATCTCCAGGTAGTGGATGCTCCAATGGGATCCTGTATCTGTTCTTTCAGTACCTGCGGCAATGGCTTTCGCCAAACCTGCAAGAGAGAATATGCCAGCAGGTTTACCCGGATATCATTGTATTTAAAAAATGTTCCAGGTTCCTGTAATTTCCTGTTTTTCCAATCGTCGATAGTCCCTTCGCGGGGAGGCCTGTCGGCCCAGTCCTGCTGACCGAATAATTCACCCGACCAGTCTGAACTCTGGTTTAATAAATGTTCCCAGGTGATCTTGCTGTTATGCGGACTATCAAAAGATCCATCCCAAACATAATTGTTCAGCTTATCACGGGTAGACCGGATTAGTCCCTGGTCAACTGCCAGTCCGGCTATGGTTGATAAATAACTTTTAGTAACACTGAAGGTCATGTCCACACGCTCGATATCACCCCAACTGGCAACAATATATCCTTTTCGGATGATCAATCCGGCTGGCTTGCCCCTGTCCTTCATAGGGCCCAGGATCTGGTAACCCGGTTCGCGCTGATAAGATTTGTAGGCAGCAATTCTAAGGTCGGTATCCAGTTCAATTTCGGATCGTTTTGCCAATGCTACGGCACTGTCCACCAGTTCTTGTTTCATGCCCAGTTTGGCGGCCGGCTGCCGGATCCAGTTACTATCGGGATAGTACAGTTGCTGCGCAAAAGAGGTTAGCGCATAACAGGCAGCAATCAACTGGAACAGCAGGATCTGAACAGGATTTCTTTTCATTAATGGAAGTTACTGCAGGGGGCTGAAAAAAAATCCGGGAATTCTGTAATGCAGCGTTCGATCCTGCATCTATAGAGGTATAAAACCTGAAAATA
>JAGKTB010000033.1:0-12456 GCA_018993145.1 Flavihumibacter sp. | reverse complement strand
TGGCGCTCTTTCTCAGATCCGCCCTGCTCCTGCTTGTAGTTCACCAGGAAGCGTATGGTGATATCAATGGCAATTCCCAATGCCACACTGAAAATCAAAACAGTGGAGGGTTTCAGCGCCACACCTGCCCAGCCCATAATGCCGGCAGTTATTATCAGGGGTACCACGTTGGGTATCAGCGAACATAAAAGAATACGGCCATTTTTGAAGAGGTATAACATGCAGAGTGCAATCAGCAGGAAGGCCCAGAATATACTTTCCTTTAACCCATTGATGATAAAGGTACTGCCCTCCAGAAAAGTTATGCTACTACCGGTCAGGGTTACCCGATACTGACTCGCATCAAAATACTGATCGGTTTTGGTCTGAATTTCATTCAGGATTTCCGGCAATCGCTTACTGCCCACATCTTTCATGTTCACGCTGATACGGGTCATCTGTTTGTCCTCATCCATAAAGGATCGTACCAACTGACCCATCTGATCTCCCTTGTCTTCCGAACCTTTCATATTCAGATAGCCAGCCAGAAAACTGATGTCAAAACTATTAGGCAAACCAAAATTACTGCTGTCGCCATCATAATAAGCCTGTCGCGCAAATTTCATTCCTTCCACTACCGATAATGGCCTTGCCATTTCCGGTAAACTGCTGATAAAACCAGACAAGGAATCAATCCGCTCAAACAATTGCAAGGGCTGCCGGCGCAGTCCATTTTTGATTTTGGTATCAACCACAATTTCCAATGGCATCACACCTCCGAAATTCTGTTCAAAGAATTTCAGATCGGTATAAATTCTGTCTGTTTTTGGAAGGTCGTCAACAATAAAGCCTTCTGATTTGAGCCGGAGAATGCCCAATATGGCAACAATAGTAACAGCCAGGGTGGCGCCATATATAAGCTTGCGATGATTGAGCGACCAGCGTTCCAGCCGGTCAAGAACAGCCTGGAGCCACCTGTTTTCCAGGTAGCGGGTATGCCTGTTCTTGGGTGCCGGCAGATAACTGAGCACCACCGGAATAAAAATGAAAGAGATCAGAAAGATGACCATGATGCTGATACCTGCTACCACACCAAACTCTTTCAGCACCGCACTTCTTGTCAATGCAAAAACAGCAAAGCCAATCGCGGCAGCGATATTGCAAAACAGCGTCACAATCCCCATTTTTCCTACCATGGTCCGGATCGCTTCTTTTTGAACGCCTGTCTCATTCCAGGATACATGGTATTTGTTGAGGAAGTAAATACAGTTGGGTATGCCAATCACCACAATCAGCGGTGGAATCAGCGCGGTGAGCAGGGTGATTTTATAGCCGATCAATACCTGAATACCGACACTCCAGATAACTCCCATAATTACTACCGCCAGGGAGATTATTGTGGCACTGATACTGCGGAAGAACAGCAACAGGATGACTGCCGATAAGGCAAGCGATCCGATCAGCAGCCATTTCATTTCGCGCGCAATCCGGTCTGCGATTTGCGTACGGATCAGCGGTAATCCACTATAATGTATTTCCAGCTGATGCGCCTTACCAAATTCATCAACTCTGCTGACAATATCCTGGATGATTTTTGTCCGGGCCGGAGAAGCCATCAAATCCCGGTTCATGCCCAGTGCCATCAGCCAGCTGCTGGTTTCCGGATTATATAACAGTCCACGATAAAATGGCAAACTCCGGAATAAAGCCTGCGCACTGTCCAGTTCTGCCTGGCTGACTGTAGTATCGGGAAATATGCGTTGCGATTGAAGGCGCTCTGAAACCGGGTCCTTCACCAGGTTAACGGCACCTGGAATACCCAGGATATTTTCCACCCCCCTGATTTTTTTCAGGTCTTTCTGCAGGAGGCGATAGGATTCAAATATCGGTTGGCTGAAAAGCTGATCGGTTTGAATGCCTACCACTACCAGGTTGCCATCTTCTCCAAACTGTTTTTTAAATGCGATATAGGCCTGGTATTTCGGATTATCGGTGGGAATTGCCTTGGCGAATTCATAACTCATTTCCACCTTGCTGGCATGATATCCCATAAAGCCGGTAGCCAGCAGCAGGATCAGAATCAATACCAATCTGTTTTTCAATACAAAAGAACCCAGTTGATGCCACATGAACAGGAGGTTTTGCAATTATAGCACGCAAAGAAAGCCATTTTAGCGCTATTAATCGGTTAAAAGCCGGACTGAAGCGGTTAACTTTGACATCTTATGCGTTCCCGCTGTCTCGTATTCGTATTGATTTTCCTGCTTTCAACTGCCTGTTTTGCTCAACCAATCGGTACCTGGCAGGAGCATTTATCCTACCAATCTGCGATCGCAGTGGGCACAGGTGATAGTAAGTTGGTTGTGGCATGTCCCTGGGCGCTCTTTATTTATGATCCCAGGAATGAAACCTTCTCCCGCTTTTCCAAGATCAATGGATTATCAGAATCGGGCATTGAAACCATTTACATTGATGGATCGCTTACAATCATAGCTTACGCAAGTGGTCAGATCGATTTGTTGGAAGATAATAAAACAAGAACTGTAAATACCCTTCGACTCAGCAATATTCCGGCAGACAAAAAAGTGAAAGCGATCTGGATGGAAAATAATCGCTGCCTGCTGGCTACCGGCTTCGGAATTGCTGTATTGAATATCGAAAAAGCGGAAATCGGGGATGTCTATCTGATCGCTAACGGTGGAGTCTATTCGAAAATAAACAGTATCGCAGCAGATGCTGCCTATTATTATGCAGCTGGCGAAGCAGGACTCTACCGGGCTTCCCGTTCGGCACCAAATCTCGCAGATTTTCGCAGCTGGATCCTCATGAGCGGATTGCCTGCTGGTGCAGTTCAGAAGGTATTTGTATGGCGAAATGAGCTATACGTACAAATCGGAAATCAACTCTTTAAGGAAGAGGCAGGTGGTTTCAATTCCATCTATCAGGACAACTGGTTATGGCAGGGAGTTGATACCAGTTCGTTGGGAATATTGCTGGCACAGCGTACTAACGGTGCCGCACGCGTGCAACTAATAAACAATGCAGGACAGGTCCAAACTTCACTGGTTCATCCACTGATTCAATGGCCTCATCAAACAGTTTATTTTCAGGAACAGTATTGGGTGGCGGATTCATTAAACGGACTGATAAACATAGACGGCAATTTTATAGAGCGACTGGCGCCTAATTCACCGGCAGGAATAGGAACAGGCGGACTGGTGGCAGGAACTTCAGGCTGGTGGATGGCAAGCGGAAATCGCCTAAGTCGTTTTCAAGATGGAAACTGGCAACTATCAACAACATTTGACGCTATGGGTCCATTGCTTGAAACCGGTGATGGAGGACTTTGGGTGGGATCGTCGAATGCAGGCCTGGGACTATTTCGGGATGGCAACCTGCAGGTTTTTCGGGAAGAATTGCTGAGTGAATCTGTCCGGGAGCCAGGTGCGTACAAAGTAGGCGGCCTTGCATTGGATGCAGGCGGACAACTCTGGATCAGCAATGATGAAGCAGCAAGGGGTTTGCTGGTTAGAAGACCAGATGGTACCCGCCAGTCATTTGAGATTCCCTTTTTTTATCCGTCACTTCGGGTAAGGGAGATCGTTATAGATGAACTGGATCAGAAATGGATCGCTTCGCCGGGAAATGGACTCTTTTGTCTGAATGGCACGAATGACCAATGGCGGTTCTACCAGGCAGGGGCCGGAAATGGTAATCTGCCTTCCAATGAAGTCCTTAGTCTTGCCAGGGATCAGTTTGGTTTTATCTGGATTGGTACCGCAGATGGTATCGGAATCATACAATGTGCCAGCCAGGTTTTTTCAGGTGATGGTTGCGATGCAATCCTGCCGGTTGTGCAATCCGATAATTTTGCCGGTTTCCTTTTTAAGGGAGAAGCTGTTCAGGCCATTGCGGTGGATGGAGCCAATAGAAAATGGATAGGGACAAAAAATGGTGTCTGGCTAATCAGTGCAGGTGGTGAACAAACCTTATTAAGATTTACGACAGCAAATAGTCCCTTGCCGGATAATGATATTCGTAAGATTGCAATTGATCCTAAAGCCGGTACGGTTTTGATTTCAACTGCAAAAGGACTGATGAGCTATCAGTCAACAGCAACCGAAGGGAGCAGAACCAATACTAACGTACTGGTATATCCGAATCCAGTTCCTCCCGGATATACTGGAACGATCGCCATTCGTGGACTGGTGAACAATGCAGTGGTGAAGATTACAGAGTTAAATGGTAGATTGATTTACCAGGGACGCGCATTAGGCGGGCAGTTTATCTGGAATGGGTTAGACCTGAACGGGAAAAAAGTTGCTACAGGAGTATATCCGGTTTGGATCAGCAATGATGGAAGAACAGAGCAGGCAGTTACTAAAATTGTTTTTATTCAACAATAGTCATGAATTTTCATACCAAAGGAGTTGTGTTGCGGACAATAAAGTATGGAGAAACAAGCGTCATTGTTTCCATCTTTACCGAATTGTTTGGTATGCAATCCTACATTGTAAATGGCGTACGATCCTCTTCAAAGAAAGCAGGCACCAAATCCAACCTATTTCAGCCTACGGCTTTGCTCGACCTGGTGGTCTATCACAATGAACAGAAAAATCTGCAACGAATTAAAGAGCACCGGTGGGCGGTATTGTATGAACACCTTTTTTTCGATGTTTTCAAGGGAGCGGTGGCAACCTATATGGTGGAATTATTGCAGAAATGCCTGAAGCAACCGGAGTCCAATCCGGATCTCTTTTATTTCATGGAAGATGCATTGCTGCACCTGGATAAAGCGAGTCCGAAAATGGTTGCCAACTATCCGCTATTTTTCTCCTTGCACCTGGCTAATTTTTTCGGATTCCGGCTGGTTGATGAATACGATGAAACGCATAACATACTGGATTTGCAGGAAGGTATGTTTTTGAATCAGTATCCAACACATACGTTTTATCTGGAAGGGTTCAATAGTGAAGTAATAGCAACCTTATTACGTGTTATGCAACCGGAGGAACTTAGCCAGGTTCATTTACCCGTGAGTACCCGAAGATACCTGCTGCAGCAACTGGAATTGTATTACGCCCTTCATGTAAGTGATTTCGGACAGCTGAGGTCAATGGCCGTCTTACAGGAAGTGTTAGGTTAAAGCAGTCGTGTAACCTTCCAATCCTTCAAAGCGATCACCCCGGGTATTTTTGTTTTTTCAAAGCTACCGAGTTTGTTTTCCATATTTAATGCCTTTGCTCCATTGTATGTAGCCCATTGAAGCAGGTGTTCCATCGGAATTTCCGGGTAGAAGCCTGCCAGTAGTTTCAATTCTTCGTTTATGGATAACTGGTAGTTAGAAGCCAGGCTGTCGGTGCCGATTACAATTTTATCAGGTTGTGATTTTAGCAAGAACCCGGGAGGCATGCTTTGATTGATATATTGGTTTGCACCCGGACAAACACAAAAATAAGTTTCGCCTATTGGTTGTTTTTGCAGGAAGGCAAGATCATCCGGACTGGTTACAACATTGTGTATCAGGATTAGTTTTGCTGCCTTGTTCAGATAGGAGAGTACGGCCTGCAGACTGGTGGTGCCGAGTGGTTCAAAAAAATCTACGTTTACTCCAATTGCTGTGAAGAGATCCCGCAAGGGAGATTGTCCGTTGATAAAAAAATCATTCTCGGCTTTTGATTCCTGGTTGTGCATGCTAATCAGGCTACCGGGATCGAAGTCGTTGATTAGTTGAAAAAGTTCGGGAGATACGGAATAAGGTGCATGGGGGGTTATACTGGCGGGGCCAATCTCCCGGAATTTTTGCCATGCAGTTCTGGCCTGTTCAAACCGGTTTTGAGCAGTGGCACCAATGAAACCGCTGACTTCGACAAAGCTGTGGTATTTCAGCTTACTCAATTTTTTTATATCCAGGCTATTAAGAGTATTGCATATATCTCCCACGGCTACGATACCGTCCTGCTGCATTTGCTGGTCGGCTTGATAGCTGGCTTCCTGGATAGCTTCGATGCTAGCCTGACGGTGAGTCATCACGCTCAGCAGAAAGGGGATCATGCCAGTATGGGGTGGAATTTTTCCTGCCATATGGCTGAGTTCCAGGTGACAATGGGCATTGATAAATCCAGGGGAAATGATTCCTTCTACCGGTTGAATATCATCGCCGGCTTCTGCAATTGGAACGATCGCTTCAACCTGTCCATTGGATTGGGTGATGAGTACGGAATCCTGCGGAGCCCAGGATTTTCCGGTAAAAAGTTTTGTTCCCCGAAACTTTCGATATGCCATGCCTGCTTTTCTGTTAATTTTGCCAACCTTTTCCCGGTATAAAAGTAAGCAACTATGTTAGACAAGCTGGAAGCGATTGAGGCAAGATTTAAAGACTTGGGCGTGGCACTGACCAACCCTGAAATCGTGGGTGATAATAAGAAGTTCAGTGCCCTGAGCAAGGAATACCGGAGCCTGGAAAAGATTGTTGAGCAATACAACCAGTATAAGTCGGTTTTGTCTGATGTGGAAACCTACCGGGAGGCACTGGCAGGAGATGATGAGGAACTGCGTGAACTCGCCAAGGAAGAACTACCGGTGCTGGAGGAAAAGGAAGAAAAGCTGCGTGCGGCCATCCGCCAAATGCTGATACCAAAAGATCCGCAGGATGAAAAAAACGCCATCCTGGAAATACGTGCCGGAACAGGTGGCGACGAAGCCTCTTTGTTTGCCGGAGATCTGCTGAATATGTACCTGCGCTATTGCAACAGTAAAGGCTGGAAAACAGCAATCCTGAGTGAAAATGAGGGAACTGTTGGTGGCTATAAGGAAGTGAATGTGGAGGTAATTGGAGATGATGTGTATGGCACGTTGAAATTTGAATCAGGTGTACACCGGGTGCAGCGGGTACCTGCAACCGAAGCAAGCGGAAGGGTGCATACCAGTGCGGCAACTGTGGCAGTAATGCCGGAAGCAGAGGAAGTGGATGTGGAAATCCGGGATGCGGATGTTAAAATGGAAACTGCCCGAAGTGGTGGGGCCGGTGGTCAGAATGTGAACAAGGTGGAAACCAAAGTAATGCTCACGCATATTCCAACCGGAACGGTAGTGATTTGTCAGACAGAAAGAACCCAGCTGGCCAACCGGGAAAAAGCCATGCAAATGCTGAGAACCAAACTCTACGAAGAGCAGGTGCGTAAACAGGAAGAAGAAATTTCCCGTCACCGGAAAAGCCTGGTAAGCAGTGGTGATCGCAGTGCAAAAATCAGAACCTATAATTTTCCGCAAGGAAGGGTTACGGATCACCGGATTAACTATACCGCCTACAATCTCGACGCTGTTTTGAATGGCGATATCCAGGAATTTATTGAGCGTTTACAGTTTGCAGAGAACGCAGAAAAAATGACGCAGCAACAGGGAAATTAATTTTGTTTTTACGGAATTAATGTGGTAAATTCAGTAGGTGATCGGGTGAATCGAAATTGCTGTTGTTTTTACTTCTTTTTCTATCATTTTGTACTACGAATACCCTGAACAGGGTATATCAAACGTTTGCGTAATCCCTACGAAAGCAGTCGTGATGCGGGGTCCTGTTAATTATTTTAAAAATCAAAAGGGTACTGATTAAATAGCGGATATACTGTCGTTACTTTGTGTTATCAACGAAAGAGAGAAAGAGAAAAAGTAGCGATTGGTAAATTTCAAAGTTCTTTAACGATTCGAAGCACACTATTTGGTCACTTTGATCGTTTAATATAATAGAAGATAGATTCAACGTTTTTGACTCTCACTTAAGCAGTCAATTTTCTCATAAGCAGTTAGTTTTGGTTACGGCCCCTGTTTCCACAGGGGCCTTTTTTTATGGTGAAAAGTGAAAGGTGAAAGGTGAAAGAAGGTGAAACGTGAGACGTGAAACGTGAAAACTATGTGAAAGGGGGGCGCTTGATTTTTTTTGTGAACCAGAGTCCAGCGATGAGTCCGGCAATTGCGCCGATACCATCTGCAAGCGCATCCATCCAGTCGAAATCGCGGTGAATAAGCGGGGAGGCTTGCATGAACTCTACAATAATTCCATCTCCTATTGCCAGTAATACAATGATAAAATTCCAGGTTCTTTTTTGGTGTGGGTTGAGATCGTCTTTCAGGTTAAAGAAAATAATCCAACTACCAACCATCAGTGAGTATAGCCCGAAATGAACCAGTTTATCGGCATGAGGAATAAGTTCGATTTTTTCTTTGCCGAAACTGCCTCCTGGTAACAGCAGGAGGAAATGAACAAAAACCAGCAACACTAAGGGGAATGTTCGTCTTTCAAAAAACGAGTGCAACATGAAAATGTAATTATACTTTTCCTAACACGTACATAGCCGTCAGCGTAGGACTCTGACTGCCGCCTGCATTTTCCAGGGTGATAGCAAAAGCTTCTGCACTTGGAATATTTTTCATTTTCACCAAACCATCTCCGGGTTCAACATCAATTACACCCGCATCTACAGGTTTACCATTAACGATCGCCCACAATTGATATTGTTTTCCTGGTTCAGGTTTCGGTAATTGGTTCACCAACAGATAAACTTCCGCAGAATTTTTATCCCAATACACAGTAGTTAAACTATTCGTATTATTTACAGCTGTCATTTTAATCGGCTGTATGTTGGGATTTTTGATCCTGCTCAAATCCGTTTCCAGGTCGGTCAAACGGGTTTGCATGCTACTATTATTCTCGGCGAGCTGCTGCTGCTGGGCAAGCAGATCTTTGTACAAGGAATCAGATTGCTGATAACGGTTGTATAGGTAAATATTGAGAGCGGCACTTCCAGCCAACAGCACAACCGAAGCAGCTACGAGGTATTTTTTCCAACCGGCACCAGAGTACGCCTCCGGAGTTGGCAGTTCAACAACTGGGGCGGGCTGAGTGAGAGAACCTGATTCAGGTTGGGTGATTTTTTCAAAAATGGAATCGCGAAGTGCAGGAGGAGGTGCAACCGCTCCGGCCATAGCGCTGGCTTCGAGGCTGGCCTCAAAGGCATCGCGGGCAGCCCGAACCTCAGGATAAGCAGCGCACATACGCTCCAGTTCCTGCTGTTCCGCCTGATCAGCGAGCCCCAGCACACAGCTTTCTATGCTGCCACTTTCTATGTATTCCTGCACATTCACGTTAATAATTTTCTAAGTTGCAGCAAGGCGGCACGGATTCTCGTTTTCACGGTCCCCAGGGGGATCTCCAGCAGCTTTGCTATTTCCTCATGCGTATATCCTTTCAGATAAGCCAGATCTATTAGTACCCGGTGTTCTTCTTTCAATTGACCGATTACTTTCGATAAGCCGATATGATCCAGGGATGGGTTACTGCCGGCTGAAGTTATATGTACGTCAGAATCCAGTTCCCGGTTTTTCTGGCTGTTCTGGTACGCTTTGGAACGGGTCATATCAATGGCCGCATTCCGGGCGATGTTCAGCATCCAGGTAAACAACCTTCCTTTGGATGCATCATAGGTCTCCATCCTGCGCCAGACATTTAGAAAAACCTCCTGCAAAACATCAGCTGCAAGGGCCTGGTCAGGAATGATTTGAAGAATCACACCATTTAGGGCACCTGCATAATGATCGTACAGATACTTAAAAGCAGTCTCCTCTTTTTGCCTGAGCAGTTGAACCAGTTCCGGTTCTGTGTATGTGTTTGCAGTTGTCAAGAAGGGATTATCCGATCAGTGTCTTATAACCTTCCGCATCCAGCAGGCCTTCCACATCAGCCGGATTGGAAACTGTCATTTTGATCATCCAGCCTTCACCATAGGGGTCGGAGTTAACCAGCTCAGGGTTAGCAGAAAGGGCTGGATTTACTTCGTTAATGGTTCCACTAACCGGTAAGAACAGGTCTGATACGGTCTTTACTGCTTCTACTGTACCAAATACAGCTTCCGCTTCCAGGTTTTTACCAACTGTTTCGATTTCCACATATACAATATCACCCAATTCTCCCTGAGCGAAATCAGTGATGCCAATGGTTGCAATATTTCCTTCCAGTTTGATCCATTCGTGATCTTTCGTATACTTTAATGCTGCGGGGATATTCATATCATGAAGTTTAGTGCTGCAAAATATGGAGAATTATGAATTAAGAAGTATGAATTATGAATTAGGGTCGGCGGACGAGGCGGGCTTTCTTTATCACCACCGGCTCAAGGGGGCGATCTCCACCCGTACGGCCACTTGTTTTTACTGCGGCGATGGAATCAACAACCTCCAGGCCACTGATCACTTCTCCATAGATCGTATAGGCCTGATCCAGGTGCGGAGCACCTCCAATTGTTTTGTAAACTGCCCTGTGTGCTGCAGGTAGTTTCCGGCCATTCAGGCGATGGATTTCTACCGAGTCCAGGGACTGATCTGTAAACACCCTGCCCTGCACAATATAAAACTGGCTGCCACTGCTGGCTCTTTCGGGGTTTACATTATCGCCCATACGGGCAGCAGCCAGCACGCCCTTGCGGTGAAAATACTTCGGACGTATCTCGGCCGGAATGGTATATCCTGGACCCCCGCTTCCCAGCTTAGTGGTGTCTGGGGCTTTTTTGGATTTGGGATCCCCCGCCTGAATCATAAAGTCCTGAATCACCCGGTGGAATTGAATGCCATCGTAAAAATCGGATCGCACCAGGCGGATGAAGTTATCACGATGAAGTGGTGTTTCGTCGTATAACCGTAGCCGTATGGTACCCTTGCTGGTTTGTAGTTCCACATCGCGTTTCAGCAGGCGTTTGGGAACAGGTGCCCCTGCTTTGGGACTGCAACCAGTCAGAATAGAAATTAATACCAGCAACCAGGCTACCGATCTAGAATTCATTTTTATCAAAGTAGAGTAAAACATGGTCTTTTAAAAAGAGCTCCTGCTCATTTGGTGGCAGTATTGGCAGGTCTTTCAATTGCCTGAAATGAGGCCAGCCATCGCGATCGCGCCCTTCCAGTTCATAATAACCACTTTGAGCCAGCAGGCTGCAAACAGCCACATGCATCAGATCCTGTTTTTGCTCCTTACTGAATTTCTCCCTTACTTCTCCCAGTTCCTGGATCCCGATCAGGAACAAAATCGTTTCCATATCGGGCTTCTTACCGAAACGCTCCACCAGCTTAGCTTCCAGGTTCCACCAGCGTACCTGTAAATCGTCCTGTACATTCATGGTACAAAGATAACCGGACGGGTCACTTATATTTGCGTCAAATTCAAAAAGAGATGTTACAGGTGAATTTTATCAGGCAGAACGCGGATTTCGTGAAGGAAAGACTGGCCGTAAAACATTTTTCCCAGTTGAACCTCGTGGATGAGCTGATTGCACTGGATGAAAAAAGAAGAAAACTCCAGTTTGAGCGGGATGAATTGCAAAGCAGGGTGAATGCGGCATCCAAGGAAATCGGTAACCTGATGAAATCGGGCAAAAAGGAAGAAGCGGAGGCACTCAAGGCGGAAGTGGCTGCCATCAAAATACAAATGGATGATACTTCTGAACTGGCTGACCTGGAGGCCGCGGTTCATGGCATCCTGGTACAACTTCCCAACCTACCGGCTGCAGAAGTGCCTGTTGGTCGCACACCGGAAGAAAATGTAGTGGTTCGGGAAGGAGGCATGAAACCTGTCCTGGCTGCAGGCTCCAAACCCCACTGGGACCTGGTATCGCAGTATGGTTTGATCGATTTTGAACTGGGTAACAAAATTACTGGAAGTGGTTTCCCCGTATATAAAAACCAGGGAGCCAAATTGCAACGTGCATTGATCAGTTATTTCCTGGATTATAATACGGCTGCTGGTTATGTGGAATACCTGCCACCGCATATGGTGAATGAAGCATCTGCTTACGGAACTGGCCAGTTGCCCGATAAAGAAGGACAGATGTATCATGCTACCGCTGATAATTTTTACCTGATTCCAACAGCCGAAGTTCCGGTTACCAATATTTACCGCGATGAAATTCTGAATGCGAATGAACTTCCTGTGAAGATGACTGCCTATACACCCTGCTTCAGAAGAGAAGCAGGTAGTTATGGAAAGGATGTTCGTGGTTTAAACCGACTGCACCAGTTTGATAAAGTGGAAGTAGTACAACTGGTTCATCCTGAAACAAGCTACCAGGTATTGGAAGAAATGGTTTTGCATGTTGAGAAGCTCTTACAAAGCCTGGAACTTCCCTATCGCATTCTTCGGTTATGCGGCGGCGATATGGGCTTCACATCAGCACTCACCTATGATTTTGAAGTGTACAGTGCTGCCCAGGAAAAATGGCTGGAAGTGAGTTCTGTTTCCAATTTTGAAGCCTATCAGACCAACCGGATGAAAATCCGGTTCAAAGATGAAAAAGGTAAAACACAATTACTTCATTCTCTGAATGGTAGTTCTACGGCCCTGCCGCGAATAGTGGCAGCGCTGCTTGAAAACAATCAAACCCCGGAGGGAATAAAATTACCCAAAGCGGTTCAGCCTTATTTTGGTAAAGAGTG
>JAGKTB010000382.1:0-3574 GCA_018993145.1 Flavihumibacter sp. | reverse complement strand
ACCCGGCCTGCGTTGGTTTGTGGGTGGTGGTTTGACCGCTTATAATTCATTCTCAAATTATGACGATTACAAAGGATTTGGTTTGGGTATTTTCCCAACCGGCGGTATTGACTATAAGTTCGAAAAAATTCCTTTGAACCTGTCTGCGGATGTTCGTCCGACATTTGGAATTGTGGATCCCTACGATGCGCCTGGATACAAGCACCGCAATTTCCGTGGCGATAACTTCGGTATCTCTGCCCGTTATACCTTCAGATAATCCTGAATCGGAAAGTTTATTTAAAAGTGCCTCTCTTGCAGAGGCACTTTTTTGCATACAAGATAATTTGATTATGTAGCCAGCTAGTATTATTTTAGGATGCCCAGACCTAGAATATGAGAATTAAGCCCAGGTTATTGCTCTGTATTTTCAATGCTATCATCATCCTGTTACCCCTCTTATCGGAGGCAAAAATTCTCCCTGAAAAAGAGTGGATACGGTCAATCAGTGATCCAGCTCCATTTACTGGAGATTCACTGGAAGACTTTCACTTATGGTCAGTTGATATGCGATTGACTTATTTGTCTAAGATTGATAACAAGGCCAAAGGGCCTCATTTTAAGGCAAGGATCAACATATTAAAAGCCTATAATACCTACCTCGGAACATTCGAAGCCGGTTATATCCCAGAGGAGAAAGAAAAAAAAATTGCGAGTAGTAAAATCTTTCAATGGCTGGATGAAGCCATCCAGCAAGCCTATGCTTCAGAAGACGATTATTTAATAGCTGATATCAGTTTTAATTATGGGGAAATTGCCCATCTGCTCCAGGAGTTCGAGGTTGCGATGATGTATCTTATAAATGGGTTAGAAAGAAATGAAAAACTGAATCGGCAAAGTAAATCGATACATTACCTGGTATTGGGAGAGTTGTTGTATAAGATAAAGGAATACCAGGAAAGTATTTTTTACTCCCTTAAGTCGGTTGATTTTTCAAAAAGCTGGTTAGTGAAATTGGATTCCACCCGATTCATGTGGGCCTATAATACAGCTGCGCTGGGATTTCATCAGTTAGAACAGTACGATTCAGCATTTCTATATTATAATAAGGCAATTGAGCTTGCAAAAGCATTGAATTACGATGTTTGGATTGGGATTTTGAGTGGTAATATAGGTGAGGTTTATTATAAATTAAAACAGTATAATAAGGCGCTGGATTTATTATTGTTTGATTATTCAATCAGTAAAAAGGAGAAATTGTTACACAACGCCGCCAATTCTCTTCAACGGGCAGCCGAAATACAGCTAGTCTTTGGTAATCAAAAGAAAGCGTTGGACTATATCCGGGAAGTCTTCATAATGTTATCTGTTGATAAACATTCATTTTACGAAAGAAATGCCTATTATACTGCTTACGAGATACACAAAGCAATCGGAAGATACGATAGTGCCCTGCATTACAATAAAAAATACGAATACCTGAAAGACTCGCTGGATCGTGTAATAGCGTTGAGCAGTTTAAAAATTTCAAAAATAAGGGCCAATGATGAAAAAAACAGGTACCAGGTAATTGCCCTTCAGCGGGAAAAAGAAAATAAGGAGTTGCAACGCAATATTCTGATTATAATGCTGATTCTGCTTGGTTTCATTGGTTTGCTATTATTTAACCGGCACCAGTTGCAAAACCGGTTGAAACTGGAACAAATGGAACGGGATAAAAAATCGATGGAAACAGAAATGGAGTCGGCAAGGCAACAATTGTCCATCATTACCCAAAAAGTAACAGAGAAAACCAATCTGATTGAAAAGCTGGAAGAACAAATCCTTCATAAGACTAACACGGAAGACCAGCAGGCATTAATTGCCGAACTGACCCGGCAGACCATTTTGACAGAAGAAGAATGGTACCGGTTTAAGTCTTTGTTCCAAACAATTTATCCCAGTTTCTTTGCCCGACTAAAGGAACAGGTTCCCGATATTACGCTAGCTGAACAAAGGCTGGCTGCTTTAATCCGGTTGCAATTAACCACCAAACAAATGGCATCCATGTTAGGAATCTCTGCTGATAGTGTTCATAAAACCCGCCAGCGCCTTCGCCAACGCTTAAATATCACCAAGGAAGTGAATATGGAAGCCTATGTTGCAGCTATTTAGGCATCTCATTATCAGAATTAAATTATTCGTTTTCAATTGTTTGTAAACCTGTCAGGTTTTTGTCAGGTATCCGTCAGGCGATTGTCCTACCCATTTTCCCCAGATTAGAGTCAGCAGGAATTACTTTAGGAATATACAAGGCCAATCACCCGGTATTGGTTTTTTCACTTCAATTGATCGCTCCCTAATTGATTTGTATAGAAATCCCCTTGCCTGTGACTTTCCGATTTACTGTCCTATTGGAGGCCTTAACCTCATTTTATACCATAAACCAAAACAATGAAGCGAATTTTCCTTGCTCTATTATTGCTGTTCAATCTTTGCATGGCAATAACCTCAACTGCACAAATAAAGGTGGAATGTCCTCCTGATACCATCAGGGCTTCTACCTGCGGTGAGTCTGCCGTCGTAACCTACAGTGCCCCCAATACCAATTTTATTGACAATATTAATGTTACCATTTTAAGCAGCCGGTTAGTTTCCGGATTGCCCTCAGGATCTCAATTTCCTTTAGGAAATACTAAAAATGTCTGGCGAATTGAGTACAATACTTTTTTAAGTTCTGGTGGTGTTGGTATCTATGAATGCGAGTTTATAGTAAAAGTCGAAAAAGGTACATCAGTTCTATATGAAGACAAGGATAGGGATGGGTTTGGTGCGGGTCCCGCAATTAACCCCACATTCGCTTGTGAACTTACCAACAGTCCCGGATATTCAACCAATAACACGGATTGCGATGATACCGATGCAACTGTTTGGAGGACACTAACTATTTATGAAGATGCAGATGGGGATGGCTATCATAACCCGCAACGTACCATCACAGATTGTTTTGGTTTTGTTATCTTAGAACCGGGATTCTCATTAACAACACTTGGAATAGATTGTAATGATTTTAGTTCTTCTGTTAAGGGTGAAACGAAATGGTACAAGGATGCAGATAATGATGGATATACCGATGGAACAACTCTCATGAGTTGCACTCAACCTATAGGTTATAGACAAGACCTTGACAACACTGAGTTTTTTATTGATTGTGACGATAACGACCCGCTGG
Organism: Flavihumibacter sp.; assembly: GCA_018993145.1. GTDB lineage: Bacteria > Bacteroidota > Bacteroidia > Chitinophagales > Chitinophagaceae > Flavihumibacter. The sequence continues at coordinate 384 of JAGKTB010000382.1, read as the reverse complement.
AAATTCCTGGTGCCTCCTGGTATCTGGATGCCGATGGAGATGGATATGCTTCTGCTACCTTCTTAGGGCAATGCACGCGTCCGGCTGGGTACATCAGCTTAAGTGAATCCTTAGGTCAAGATCTTGATGATTCGGATCCTACCATTACCAATGGTTTACGCTGGTATAAAGACGCGGATGGGGATAAACATGGTGTGGGTCCAGAAGTTGGTGGAATTGTACTTACGCAGGCAACCCGACCGGAAGGATATTTTCTCGAAACTGAATTGTTGTCTATTAAAGATTGCAATGATAACGATGCCTCAATTAATCCGGAAACCCTTTGGGTGTTAGATCAGGATGGGGATGGATATCGCGAACGTTTATATTTAGCGTTACCTAGTT
>JAGKTB010000381.1:0-5175 GCA_018993145.1 Flavihumibacter sp. | reverse complement strand
CCTGAATGTCATCTCTTGATACCCTCAAAGCTAAACTAGTAAATCCACTCGCAGATTGAATAGAACCTGCCACCGTAACAACGCCAAAGTCTGGTGTTACATCAGGAATTATTTGTCGTGGATATAATTGAAAATTTACGGGAAAAGCAGTAAGAGTACCATTGGGAATGGTTGGTAAAATAGGTTGCGCTTTCGAACTGCTAACAAAAAGGGATAGGATCAAGGTTAGCACAGAACTGATACGCCAAATCTTTTGATTCGTCTGTTTCATTATCCGTAAAAGGTTTTGTGGTTGAGGCACTAATCATCTGAGCAAGGCGCTTCAATACGGATAATGGAGTTACTCGGCTTAACTCTGATAAGGATGACTCAAAAATAGGCCTAATTATCAGATTTTCTAATGGTAGAAATAAAATATTTTTCAACATTTAATTGATGCAACATCAATCCACATAGGCATTTCAGAATTCTGCAATATTTACCGTCATCCTTTACTTATTTACACCAAAAACAGATAAAGATTAATCATATTAGTAATTTTACGATCGTATTTATACGAGTAAAAACTTTTCCACAAGCCTGTTGATAAAACAAAAACTGCCCCCAGATGGAGGCAGTTTTTAGTTCTATATATCGGGTGGATATTAATATCCCATATCACCCATTCCACCACCATGGCCATGTGGAGCAGGCGCTGCTTCTTTAGCAGGCTTGTCTGCAATCACACACTCAGTGGTCAGCAACATACCAGCAATGGATGCTGCATGCTCCAGGGCAACACGACCTACTTTAGTTGGATCGATTACTCCCGCTTTGAACAGGTTCTCGAAATTCTCAGTACGAGCATTGAATCCGAAATCACCTTTTCCTTCGCGGATCTTGTTCACAATCACACTTCCTTCCAGTCCGGCATTCTCAACGATGGTACGGATTGGAGCTTCCAGCGCGCGACGAACAATCTGTGCACCCAGTTTCTCATCTTCGTTGCTGCTGCGGAATCCATCAAGCGCGCTGATCGCACGGATGAAGGCAGTACCACCACCAGGAACGATTCCTTCTTCAACAGCTGCACGTGTTGCATGAAGAGCATCATCCACACGGTCTTTCTTCTCTTTCATTTCAACTTCAGTAGCAGCACCTACATTCAGTACAGCTACACCACCGCTCAACTTAGCCAGGCGCTCCTGCAACTTCTCACGGTCGTAGTCAGAAGTTGTTGTTTCAATCTGCGCCTTGATCTGGTTGATACGTGCGTTGATATCTTCTTTCTTACCCTTACCACCAACAACAACGGTATTGTCTTTGTCGATAGTGATGGAAGAAGCCTGTCCCAGGTAGCTGAGGTCAGCATTCTCCAGTTTGAATCCCTGCTCTTCAGAGATCACGATACCTTTTGTCAGGATCGCGATGTCCTGCAGCATTTCCTTACGACGGTCGCCAAAGCCAGGAGCTTTTACAGCAGCCACTTTCAGGGTACCACGCAGTTTGTTTACTACGAGGGTTGCCAGTGCTTCACCTTCCAGATCTTCCGCGATGATTACCAGCGGACGACCACCCTGTGCTACTTTCTCCAGGATGTGCAGGATATCTTTCATGGCGCTGATCTTCTTGTCGTAGATCAGGATATATGGGTTCTGCAGTTCAGCTTCCATTTTTTCGCTGTTGGTAACGAAATATGGAGAGATATAACCGCGATCGAACTGCATACCTTCTACTACTTCTACAGTAGTGTCAGTACCTTTTGCTTCTTCAACAGTGATCACACCATCTTTACCAACTTTTGCCATCGCTTCAGCAATCAGCTTACCGATTTCAGCATCGTTGTTAGCAGAGATAGTAGCAACCGCTTCGATTTTCTTGGAATCGTTTCCAACAGTCTGGCTCTGCTCTTTCAGGGCCACAATTACTTTTTCAACTGCTTTGTCGATACCGCGCTTCAGATCCATTGGATTGGCACCTGCTGCTACGTTTTTCAGACCTTCTGTGATGATCGCCTGAGCCAGCACAGTTGCAGTAGTGGTACCATCACCTGCTACATCAGCAGTTTTGCTGGCAACTTCTTTTACCATCTGAGCACCCATGTTCTCGATGGGATCTTCCAGTTCAATTTCTTTTGCTACAGTAACACCATCTTTGGTAACAGCAGGAGCACCGAATTTCTTTTCGATTACTACGTTACGACCCTTAGGTCCCAGGGTTACTTTCACCGCATTAGCGAGGGTATCCACCCCTTTCTTCATTTTGTTTCTCGCGTCGAGGTCGAAGAATATTTGCTTTGCCATAGTAGTTGACTTAAATAAGTTGTTGATTGATTGAATTAGATAATTGCCAGGATATCACTTTCCCGCATGATCAGGAAATCGCCGCCTTCAAGTTGCAATTCGGTACCGGCATATTTTCCGTACAATACTGTATCGCCCACTTTAACGGTCATCGGCTCATCTTTTTTACCGGTTCCGGCAGCCACGATGGTGCCACGCTGGGGCTTTTCTTTTGCCGTATCAGGAATAATGATACCGCCTGCAGTCTTCTCTTCAGCAGGGGCGGGTTTAACTACCACCCGGTCGTGCAAAGGAGTAATGTTCAACTTCTTAGCCATATTACTTGGTTTTTATTAAGTGAGTTATTGATTTTGGAGCAATCGCCCCATAGGCGAGCAATAAGGAACGAATTACATGCCAACTTGCCCAACCGGCTGAAATAAAGCCATTTTTGCAGCCGGAGAGCAATTTTTTGACCGGTTTGCCGTTCAATGAACTGACAGCACTGCAATCCGTGCCAATTTTTCAGGTTATGTCACTGCCTCGTTCTATAATAACTTCCTCTATCCTGCTGATGCTGAGCAGCTTCTTACTGCTTTCCTGTCAGAAGGCAGAGATGGAAGCACCGGTCCTGACAGCTGATCCGGCCCTGGTACAAACCTGGCGCTATCCCTGTGGACCTGCCTGTGACGCCAGTGCCTGGGTGTTAGTCATGCAGAATGGTATTGCGTATGAAGCTCCTAATCTCCCAACTGATTATCAAATAGATGACCAGCCTGTTTCAGTTCAATACCGCCGAACCGGCAGAAAAAGCACCTTCAATCCGGGAACCGGACTGGAGATCATTTCCATTGTTGCGATAAGACCTCGTTAATTGAGCATCCCCCTTTTGGTAAGCGTCCTGAAATGCCCTAGATTTGCGGCCTTAACAAAGCTCTTGGAGGTATGATCAGCAGAAGAATTATTCGGGTAAAAGTGATGCAGACCCTGTACGCGTTGGATTCCTTTACCCAGCCCTCTAAGCCCGGTGAACCCGTTCGATTATTACAAAAGCAATTCGATCAGACCAGGCAGTTACTTACCTATATCCTTCATTTTATTACGGAAGTGGCCCGTTATGCCGAAACCGATGCCCGGAATCGTGCCAGTAAACATTTGCCCAGTGCAGCTGACCTGGAAGTAAACACCCGGATCGCCGGCAACCAGTTGCTCTGGAAAATCTTGGAAGATACTTCCCTGAAAGCAGCACTCGAAGATGATAAAGTGGAGCGTTTCCTCGATAAGGAACTGGTACGTAAAACCTATCTTGAATTGGTTACTACCCCCGAGTACGAGCTCTATATCCATGCTGAAAGCCGGGAATACAAACAGGAAAAAGCAATCCTTGAGTTTATTTATACGAACCTGCTGATCGGCAAGGAAGAGTTTACTTCTCACCTGGAGGAAATCTTCAATAACTGGGACGATGACTGCGAGATGGTTCACCAGCTCGTGCAGCAATACCTGTCCAAACCGGGCAGTTTCAATTTCCAGCTGATGGTGAGTGCTGAAAAAATGGATTTCGCCAAAAGCCTGCTGAATGCGGTGCTTGACAAGCGGGATATCACCCTGGAAATGATCAAACCCAAACTGAAAAATTGGGACCCCGAGCGGATTGCCACCCTGGATATGATCCTGATGCAGATGGGTGTTTGTGAGTTACTTTATTTTGAAACCATCCCGCCGAAAGTGACCATTAACGAATATATCGACCTGGCCAAAGAATACAGTACCCCGCAAAGCGGACAGTTTGTCAATGGAATCCTCGATAATATTCATAAAGATCTGGTCAGAGATAATAAATTGCATAAAGTAAGCTTCAAAAAATAAAAGACTATGCGTTTTCTCTTTTTATCCATGTTCGCACTGGCAGCAGTGGCTTGCCAGAACAGCCCGGCTTCTGAAGCAACCGCTACAGAAGCACCCGTAACTGCACCAGCAACAGCCACCAATCTGCCTGATAGTTCCCAGTTCACCAGCATTGAATGGCTGGACCAGGACAAGGATTATGGCAAAGTGACTGAAGGTCAGCAGGTGGAAGTAGCTTTTCGTTTTAAAAACAGTGGCAGCAAGCCCCTGGTAATCTATTCGGTATCTCCTGCCTGTGGTTGTACAGCTGCAGAACCTCCCAAAGAGCCAATTCTGCCAGGTGCAGAAGGTGTAATCAAGGGTTCTTTTGACAGCAAGGGACGCGTAGGTACCGATAACAAATCCATTCATGTTCGGGCCAATACAAATGGCAGTATGGATCATCACCTGCAGTTTAAAGTGGAAGTAGCAGCAGCACCTGCAGCCGCAACAAAATAATTCTCAATTCACAACTCATAATTCAAAACTCAAAATGACCAATTTAGTTTTTCTTCAGGCCGGCGGCGCCGGTGGTGGTACATTCCAGTTGATTTTGCTGGGAGGTATGATTCTCGTTTTCTGGCTGTTCATGATTCGTCCCCAGGCTAAAAAAGCCAAGGAAGCCAAGCAGTTCCAGGACAATATGCAGAAAGGAGACAAGATCGTTACCATCGCTGGTATTCACGGCACTGTTAATAAAGTAAACGAAGACGGTACCATTCAACTGGAAACTTCTCCAGGCAGCTATATGAAGATCGAAAAATCTGCCATCTCCCTGGAGTGGACCAAGAATATCAACAAAACAGCAGCTGCTGAGAAAGCATAATGTTGAAAATAGGCATAACCGGCGGTATCGGCAGTGGCAAATCGATCGTAGCTAAGGTGTTTGAACACCTCGGCATTCCGGTTTACAATGCAGATACCGCCGCTAAAAGCCTGATGGAAAATGACCCCGCCTTACGGGCATCCATAACCGAGTTATTCGGTCCCGATGCCTACCTCAACGGTAGCCTCAACCGTTCCTATA
>JAGKTB010000380.1:0-3692 GCA_018993145.1 Flavihumibacter sp. | reverse complement strand
TCACAGGTAGCCAGGGCCGTAAGGACTGCACCCCAGGTTGTCCTCGACCAGGTAAATTATCATGAAAAAGAACAGGTAATTGTTGAAACCTCCTGGGTGGACAATATCCTGATCTTCGATGCGGAAACTTTTGCTGAACTGGCTCCGAAACTGGAACGCTGGTACGGTGTGAAAATTATTTTTACTTCAAAGGATATCCAGAATATCCGACTGACCGGGTCTTTTAAGGGCGAATCTCTTCAAACAGCACTTAAAGGATTGAAAATCACAGCCAATTTTAATTATACGCTTAAAAACGATACCGTGATTATCTCACCTTAAACATATAAAAACCGATTGCATATGACGCCAAACTCCTCCTAATAAAAACGGGAAATGCGCCAACATTTCCCGCAGGATACTTAAGATGCTATCAACGCTCGCAATGTTGATAAACCTGTTTATGTAACCCTAATTGCTCAAAGTATGAAAAAAACTTCATATGGTGGCACGCTATTGTGTCAACCATTGCTGCTAAAGTTTTTCCGAATTATGAAATTGACTGCTCTGTTTATGCTGGTATGTGCCCTCCAGGTTTCTGCTGGGGTTTATTCCCAAACCAGGGTAAGTCTTAAAATGGATGGGGTAAATATCAAAAAAGCCCTTTCTACCATCGAACGTAAATCCAGTTACCGGTTCCTCTACAACCTTGCTTTGTTTAATGAAAATGACAAGGTGGACATCTCTTCTTCCAATGAGGAAGTGTTGAAAGTGGTGGATCGTCTGCTGGAAAATACTGACCTGACCTACGAAGTGCTTGACAACTACCTGGTAGTGATCAAATTCAAGGGAGTTGAATTCCAGCAACAACAGGTTACCGGTCGCATTACCAATGCCGCAGGGGAACCCCTGCCCGGCGCTTCTATTAAAGTTAAAGGAACCACCGGAGGTACTTCTGCTGATGCAAATGGTAATTTCACCATCTCCGTTCCTGCAAATGCAACCCTGATCATCTCCAGCATCGGGTTTGAAGACCAGGAAATTAAAGTTGGTGATCGCACCATCCTAAATGTGGCGCTGAAAGAATCTACCCAAATCCAGGACGAAGTGGTGGTTATTGGTTATGGTACTGCCGCCAAACGCGATCTTACAGGTAGTATCACAAAAGTGATGGGTAAGGAAGTGGCTGATAAACCCAACACCAACCCGGTGGCTTCTCTCCAGGGTAAGGTTGCCGGTCTGAGTATCGTGAACTCCGGTACACCCGGTCGTGAACCGGATATTCGGATACGGGGTACTGTTAGTATCGGTGCTGTGAAGCCTTTATATGTAGTAGATGGGATTTTCAATGACAACATCGATTACCTCAACCCCAATGATATTGAGTCGATCGAAATTCTGAAAGACCCTTCTTCTCTCGCGATCTTCGGTATCCGTGGTGCTTCCGGTGTGATTGCCATCACAACCAAAAAAGCCAAAGCCGGACAACTGCTGATCAACTTCAACAGCAGCCTGGGTGCTAAAAGACTGGTTGATAAAATCGACATGGTAAATGCGCAACAGTTTAAAGAACTGTTCAATGAAGAACAGGCAAACCTGGGCATTACCGGCAGCGATTTATTCGACTATACTCCCTGGACCGGTAATACGGATTGGGTAGATGTCATGACCCGTACAGGTATATTCAATAACAATAACCTGAGCATTACCGGTAGTTCTGAAAAGAATAAGTTTTACATGGGCATCGGTTATATTACCGATGAGGGTGTTGTTAAAAATGAAAGACTGGAGAAAATCCTCCTGACAATTAATGATGAATACAAAGTAAATAAAAACATCAAGCTTGGGTTTAATATGAATGGTTTCCGCCAGCGCCTTCCATTCAGCCAGGCAGATGGTTTGTTGTTTGATGCCCGCCGCGTATTGCCTATCACAGATCCTTTTGATGAGGCTAGTGGAAGATATTCTCAGCTAGCTCTTCAGCAAGCCCAGATCAGCAACCCGCTGATGAACCTGGAAACAAAATGGGATAAGGAAAAGAGGATGGAATACCGGCTGGTAGGTAGCGTTTATTTTGATGTAAATTTCCTGAGAAACTTCAACTGGCGTTCTACCCTCTATGGTGATATGTCATGGGGCGACGACCGCACCTACAATCCAATCATCGAGGTTTTCAACCCGACACTCCCATCAGGCGAACAGGTTTTTGTTGATCCCAATAACAGGATTACTTCCGTTAGCCAGAATAAGCAGGAATGGAGAAAGTTCCAGCAAGATCACATCCTGACCTTTAAAAAGGATTTTGGTGATCATGGCCTGACTGCCCTTGCTGGTTTCACAACTTACTTTAATACCTACAGCGGTCTTTTTGCTACAGCACGTCAAAAAGATCCGGGTGATGCAATTCCTGATGATCCCAGGTTCTGGTATATTGATAACGGATTTGTAGATCAGACAACACGTCGTTCTTCTTCTGCTCAATGGGAGAAAGCTACAGCATCCGGATTGTTCCGCCTCTTGTATAATTACCAGGGCAAATACATGTTGAATGCTTCTTTCAGAAGAGATGGTTCATCCCAGATTTCTCCTGAAAACCGCTGGAAAAACTTCTACTCAGTAGGTGCTGCGTGGGAAGTTACCCGCGAAAATTTCATGGCCCGCCAGAACCTGTTTGATTATCTGAAAATCAAAGCTTCCTGGGGTCTTCTCGGTGTGCAGAACACCTATGGATATGATTATCCTTTCTACCCTGGCCTGCAAACAGGTAATACAGCGGTGTTTGGAAATAATATCATCCCTGCTTATTCTCAGGCATATATTCCTAACCAGAATCTGACCTGGGAAGTGGTGGATTCCAAAGAAGCTGGATTTGAAGCCTATTTGCTGAACAATCGCCTGCGTGTTGAAGCTGCTTACTATCATAAAGATACCCGCGATGTAATGACCCTGGTTCGGGTAGGTTCTGGTGCGGGCAGCCGTTTGGATAACGTGGGCCGCGTGAAAAACAATGGTATTGAAGTTGCAGCTGGCTGGACTCAGAAAATCACCAATGATTTCACCCTGACTTTTAATGGTAACATTACCACTTTCAATAACAAGGTAATTTCTCTTGGTGGTGACCGCCTTCCCCCCAGCGAAGAGAGGCCAAACGTAACCGAAGCAGGTTATCCTATTGGTTATTTCTATGGTTATGTGGTGGATGGTCTGTATCAGAGTTATGCAGATAAAATGGCTTCTCCTACTGGACTGGGATATGAGTATGGTCCGGGTGATTTTAAATACCGCGATATCAATGGTGATGGTGTTATCAATTCTGATGACCGCACAATGATTGGTAATCCTACTCCTGATTTTGCCTATGGTTTCTCCCTGGGTGCAAACTTCAAGGGTTTTGATTTCGGTATCGACTTCAATGGTGTGTATGGAAATGAAATCTATCGCTACTGGGGTAGTTCAGAACTGCCATTTACCAAATTCAACTATCCGGCTTTCAAGTTGAATCGCTGGAATGGTCCGGGTACTTCTAACTGGGATCCGATCCTGGGTGATAACCGTGCCATCAACCGCCTGCCTTCTACTTATGGTATTGAAGACGGTAGTTATATCCGCATTCGGAACGTACAAATCGGTTACAACTTCAGCTCTAAACTGATTCAAAGAGCTGCAATGAAGAGCGCAAGAATTTTTGCCAACGTGCAGAACCTGAAAACTTT
>JAGKTB010000032.1:0-8232 GCA_018993145.1 Flavihumibacter sp. | reverse complement strand
ATGCATATATGTAGGAATGAGACGCATTAATAATGTTTGCGTGTATTAATAAACACATCAGAATCGCACTAATAATGCAATATGGCAGGATATAACGTTTTTCTTTTTCACTTCCGTTTTTAGAAGATAGAAGACAAATTATTGTTGCTGTTATTATAATAAAGGTTTGAAAAATGTAAAACTCTAAAAGTGGCGTCATGTCCGTACTTTAGGTGCCAAATTAAATTGTAAATCGGAAATTTCACAGGGTGTTTTCACCCTTTTTCCTGAGAGTGTTTCAGCGAGACCCTTTTTTGCTAGATAGTAGTAAAATTTGGAAATGTACTTTCCAAGCAGATATCAATAAAGCCTACATGAAATTAAGACCAGCTAATTATTGGGCCTGTAACCCCTCAGCATAATTTTGTAAATCTACCTCCAATCCCATTACTTCTACCAGTCTCTCAATCACTTTTTCCACAATGGCATCCGGGCAGGAGGCTCCACTGGTCAGCAGGACTTTGACCGGAGTTGTTGAGCCCAGGAAACCTGGTATTTCTGATTCCGTTTTTGTATGAATATTGAAACTCCGGATAAGTCTTTCATCCAGGATGTTTGATTCATCCTTGATAAAATAGGTGGGCAGTTTGGTTTCCAATATTTCAACCAAGTGAGTTGTATTAGAAGAGTTATATCCACCCACTACAATCGCCAGATCAGCTTCTGTATCCAGCATACCTTTTACGGCAGTCTGATTATCATTGGTAGCATAACATAAAGTATCCCTGGTGTCTGCAAAACGATCCTGAACCGTTTCAGCGTTTAACCCAAACTGTTGGATCATTACTTCCTTCAGGTATTCTGCAATCGCCTGGGTGTCGGTTGCCAATTGGGTGGTCTGGTTGATAACACCAAATCGCTCCAGGTCTTTTTCAATATTGAAACCTTCCGAATACCGGCCTTTGAATTCCTCATAAAACTGAGCTGCCGGTTTCTCTTTTTTAATGTAAGCTGCCAACTGTATTGCTTCTTCCATGTCATTTACGATCACAGCAGGGGCATTCGCTGCTGCATGGGAAAAAGTAGCCCTGGTTTCTTCATGTTTTGGTTTACCGTGTATTACTATACTATATCCTTTTTTGGCTATCTGCTCCCCTCGGTTCCAAACCTTTTCCACAAACGGACAGGTAGTATTGTATTTATCTGTAGGAATCCCCTTTTCCTGTAACATGCGCTCAATGTCCCGGGTAGTTCCAAAAGCCGGAATCAATACCACATCCTCACGAGTAATTGTGTCAAAAGGAATCAGTTGCCGTCCATAGGTGTCCTGCAGAAACTGCACACCCGCTTCCTGCAGGTCCTGGTTAACCTGTGGATTATGAATCATTTCACTCAGCAGAAATATCCGTCTGCCAGGATTTTCATGCACCGTCCGGAAAGCAATTTCAATGGCATTCTCCACACCATAACAGAACCCAAAGTGCCGGGCCAGGTAAACATGCAGCTTGCCGAAATCCAACAAGGTGGGACTAAAGTTTTTTTTCAGCCGGTCCTCCTGTTTTCTTTTTTGTTTGATAGCGGTAATCAATGGACTACGGTATTCTGCTGGAACCTCAAATTGCTTCATAGTGCAAATGTACTTAGTTTGATGAGCACGCCGCTAAAGGCATTTTTATCTTATTTTCACTAATAACCTCAGAAATCAACAACGGTTCAGTTGGGTATTTATTTATTAGAAAAAAGTTTCAAATGTCGAGATTGCCTTTTACGCCTCTTAGCTGGTCGAGAAACAGTAATGTTTATGAAGTGAATCTGCGTCAATATTCACCAGAAGGTAATTTTGCAGGTTTTGCCAAAGCTCTACCCAGACTGAAGGATATGGGGGTGGAAGTGTTATGGTTCATGCCTATCACACCCATCGCTCTAAAAGAAAGAAAAGGAACCCTCGGTAGCTATTACGCCAGCAGTGATTTTTATTCTACCAACCCGGAATATGGAACCCTTGAAGAGTTTAAGGCCCTGGTAGAAGAAGCCCATCAACACGGATTTAAAGTCATAATCGACTGGGTTGCCAATCATACCGGTTGGGACCATACCTGGACTGTTTCCAATCCGGAATACTATAAGAAAAATGCAGCGGGACATTTTTTTGATTCCAATGGCTGGGATGATGTGATCGATCTCGACTATACCAACCCCGGCATGCGCGCTGCCATGATAAAGGCCATGCGCTTTTGGGTTCAGGAATGTAATATAGATGGTTTCCGTTGTGATATGGCGATGCTTGTTCCGCTTGATTTTTGGGTGGAAGCCAGAACCATCCTGGATCGGGAAAAACAACTGTTCTGGCTGGCTGAATGCGAAGAACCTCATTATCATGAGGCATTTGATGTGACCTATACCTGGGAATGGATGCACAAAACCAGTGATTTCATTAAGGGGCACACCGATATCAATGGCCTGGAAAACCAATTGTGGAAATACAATCATCAATTTCCTGCCGGGGCAATGCGACTTTATTTTACCAGCAACCACGATGAAAACAGCTGGAATGGGACTGAGTTTGAGAAGTATGGTCCTGCTCACCAGGCACTGGCAGTATTCAGTGCTACATGGAATGGCATACCTCTTATATACAGCGGACAGGAATTGCCCAATAAAAAAAGACTCAAATTTTTCGACCGGGACCCCATTGAATGGACAGAACAACCCGAATACCACGACTTCTATCGCAAGCTGCTCAGGCTAAGAAAGGAATACGAATGTCTTCAGGCCGGATCCCAGGACAATTATACATTCAGAGTGAAAACCAGTGCCAATCAGCATATTTTCGCCTTTCTGCGTACCTCGGAAAATGACCAGGTGCTGGTCATGCTGAATCTATCACCACATGACAATGTAGGCTTTGGCTTTCATGATGCAGCTGTTGATGGCTCTTATGAAGATGTATTAGACGGAGGTAATTTTGTTTTCCATCCGGGATATCGCTATTTCCAACTGAATGCCTGGGGTTACAAAGTTTTCGCTTTAAAACGTTAAGCAAAAAAATGGGCGATCCTACCAGGATCGCCCGAATTTTTTCTTGTCTCACGTCTCACGTCTGACGTCTCACTTTCCTTACTCCACTATCTTCATCGGATACCGGAACACGCCCTCATAACCAGGATACATTCCATCCAGCGTTACCGAATTACCCGCTTTTTCTAATTCTGCCCGGAACTGATCAATACTGCTCACTTCCTTTCCATTTACTTTCAGGATAACAAAACCAGCTTCCATCCGGGTCTTACTAAAGGCGCCACTTTCGGAAATGCTTTTCACGATCACGCCTCCACGAACGCCCATTTCCTTGGCCAGTTTAGCGTCGATATTACCAAACTCGGCACCCAGTTTATCCAGCACACTTACTTTTACTATCTCAGTGGTGCCACTGCTGTTACGCAGAGTAACTTCCTTGATCATTTCTTTGCCATCGCGAACAAATCCAATTTTCACCCTGTCGCCAGGACGATACGTTGCAATCTGTCCCACCATTTCAGCACCAGATGTTACAGGAGCATTATTGATGCGGGTGATGATATCCCCTTTTTTAATGCCGGATGCAGCAGCTGCTCCGTCCTTCGTTACATCCAGTACATATACACCATTTCCACTGGTGATGCCTTCCTGCTTTTTCACTTCTTCGCTCAGGTTATCCGGTGCATAGTTAATACCCAGATAAGCTCTCTGAACAGTTCCGAATTTCATCAGGTCAGCAACAATTTTCTTCACCATGTTCACCGGAATCGTGAAAGAATAACCTGCATACGATCCGGTAGGGGAGGCAATGGCTGAGTTAATACCAATCAGGTGACCAGCTGTATTTACCAGCGGACCACCACTGTTTCCAGGGTTCACCGCAGCATCTGTCTGAATGAATGATTCTATTGGTGTATTGCTCTGCCGGCGGTTGATCTCCAGTGTACGGCTTTTAGCACTTACAATACCTGCTGTTACAGTTGTCTGAAGGTTCAATGGATAACCGATAGCCAGTACCCATTGTCCCACTTTCACATCATCTGAATTTCCATACAGCAGGAAAGGCAGATTTTTTGCTTCTATTTTCAGAACAGCCAAATCACTGCTTGGATCAGCACCAATGAGGCGGGCCTTGTGTGTCTTCTTATCACTCATGGTTACCGTAATTTCATCGGCCCCATCAATAACGTGGTTATTGGTAACAATATATCCGTCATCACTGATGATGGCCCCGGAACCAGATGCCATTTGTGGCATACTGCGAGGTGTCATTCCCTCATCCCAGTCAAACCCGAAAAGGTCAAACAGGGGACTTCTCCTGGGCAGGTTATTGCTGGCAGTTCGGGTAGCTTTGGTCTTTATATGGACCGTAGCTGGAATCGCTGCCTCAGCAGCCTGGCTGAAATCGGTCGGAGAGTTGTTTACGCCATCAAAAAATCCGGCATAATTGGAGGGGATACGATTACTGTCGGAGCTGTTATAAACCACTTTCTCCACACCTACATACTTGTTGTAGGCCCACATGCTTCCTACCGATGTAACCGCGCTGATCAGGATTACGGGTACAATTTGCTGTAGTTTCATATGATTCTTCCTTTTTTCTTTTTGTTCGTCAAAGCATATGCCTGACTCTTACAAAATAACGAAGCCGACACCTTTTCAGTTGCACGGCCTTCCAGTTTAACAGAAGTTTTACTAAGGTCTTCGTAGATCACTGGAACCTTGTCAGGACATACTTATAAAGTTACCAAAAATGTCATTGTGTCAATTCCGTCGGCATAATCTTTCCATTCGGGGCATTGAGCCTGACCAAAAGCCGTGTGTCCATGTCCTACAACGCATTGTACACCCTGATTATTCTCAAGCAGCTCCTCAACCGCTGTTTTTTCTTCGTAGAATTCATAATTCAGCTGGCTGATGGGAGAATACAAGGCCTGGTTTTCTGAGAGCAGGACCGACCCATTGGTCATATAGTACTGGTTGTTTAGCAGGTGAAGCGCCAACTGGTAATCGTAGTTGTTTTTATACTTGGAATGCTCAAAAAAGTAACCATACTTCCTCATGGACTCCAGCATGGGCTCAAAATTATAGTCCTTTGGAACGTATAATTTGGTCACATTTCTGCAGCCCAATCCGAAATAGAGATGGGTGTCATCTGCCAGTAAATCCAGCTCCGCGTTGGTTTCTGAGCCATCCAGTATGGCTACCGAGGTTCGGTTCCGCCGGATGATATGAGGATATTTATTGAAATAGTACTCAAAATAGCGGGCACTGTTATCAGACCCGGTGGCGATATAAGCATCACAGCCTTTTAATAATTCAGCAAATTCAGTAATGCCTTTGCCTGAGGGCTCCCATTCATTCAGCTTTTCAATCAGAAATGACAAGAGAATGGTATCGCGGGAAGATAGTTTTACCCGGACATTGTGCCCCGCCAGATATACACATAACCAGTCGTGAAAGCCTACCATTGGAATATTTCCGGCCATTACAATCCCGACTGTTTTGGGACTGGCTGGCAGATCAGGTACTGCATATTCGGTAGCGATGGCTTCCAGCACCGGGCGACTTAAAAACTTGGTGGCAATGGTATTCGAGGCCAACTCAATAAATTCAGGGATGAACCAGGCATTTGCAGCATGCGCACGTGCTTTTGCCTCCTGCCATTCCGGTGGATTGGCTAATATAAATGCCCCCAGCTGAACCAATAAATCAATCCGGTGTTGTAAATTCAACATGTACCTCTAAATTTGCGTGCAAAGTTAACTCATCTCGAACCCATTAATCTATAAAACATGGCAATCAAAATAACTGAAGAATGTATCAATTGCGGTGCCTGCGAACCGGAATGTCCCAATAATGCGATTTACGAAGGTGGCGTTGAATGGGCCCTTAGCGATGGCACTTCTGTAAAGGGAAGTTTTACCCTGATGGATGGATCTGTCCTGGATGCTGACCAGCGGAATTCTCCAATTAGCGTAGATACCTACTATATTGTTCCCAATAAATGCACCGAATGCCAGGGTTTCCACGAAGAACCTCAATGTGCTGCAGTTTGTCCGGTTGACTGCTGTGTACCGGATGAAATGTACCAGGAAACCGTTGATGAACTGATGGCTAAAAAAGAACGCCTGCATCTCTAAAATTTATTTTCCTGTTTCAGAGTAATTTTCGAACTTAGAACTGAAAGCGTTTACTAGTAGCTATGCTACTTTTTATAGGTGGGTGATATTTCCCGCCAGGTAACGGGTGAAGGAAACAATCCTTCACCTTTTTATTAACATCCAACTGAAAAATTCATGAACACGCGACCTGTGATCGCATTTCTTACCGGTGGTTATTCCGGAGAAGCTGAGATTTCTTACAAATCTGCCCTCACAATTGAAAAGAATGTTGATACCGATAAATTTGATGTCTACCAGATAGATATCCGACCCGATGGCTGGTGGTATAAAACAGCAGCTGGCGTTGAAATTGCAATTGATAAAAATGATTTCACGATTCCTCTTGAAACCCAACGAATTCAATTTGATGCAGCCCTGATTGGTATCCATGGTACGCCTGGAGAAGATGGTAAACTGCAGGGTTATTTTGATATGCTGGGTATTCCCTATACAAGCTGTGATGCTGCTACTTCAGCACTTACTTTCAACAAACGCTATACAGTTGCTGTAGCTGCTTTTGCCGGTATTAAAGTGGCAAGATCACTGCACCTGTTCAAAGATCGTTCAATGGCTCCGGCCAGCATTGCGGCTCATCTACAGATGCCGGTTTTTGTTAAGCCAAACAATGGTGGCAGCAGTATCGGGATGAGTAAGGTGACAGATCCGGGTGACCTGGCTAATGCGCTCGAAAAAGCTTTCCGGGAAGATGAACAGGTGCTGGTGGAAGAGTTTATCTCCGGCAGGGAATTCACTATCGGAGTCTTCCGCCAAAAGGGTGAGATTGTAACCCTGCCCTTCACAGAAGTCATTACCAAAAAAGAGTTTTTCGATTTTGAAGCCAAATACGAGGGACTCAGTGAAGAAATCACGCCTGCCCAGGTAGATGAGGATATCGCAGTTAAAATCCGTTCGGCTGCCCGCCGGGTTTATGAAGTTTTTAACTGCCGGGGAATTATCCGGATCGACTTCATTTATAATGAACTGGAAGGGGAACCTTATATGCTGGAAATTAATACGGTACCCGGACAAAGTGAGGCCAGTATTGTGCCCCAGCAGGTTAGGGCAATGGGTTGGACATTGCGCGACTTTTACTCGGCTCTTATTGAAGAAGCCTTGACGGTTAAATAATTTTACTTTTCTTTGAATCCGATCCTTTAAAAAATATACTAATTCGTGTTCCAATCCATTACAAAAAAACCACTCTGGGTTAGCCTCTTAATAGCTTTTGCAATTGTTGCAGTAATCGTACTGGCATTTTTCAGTTCCCTTGATTTTTTTACCCGTCATGGTGAAGAGGTCGAGGTTCCAAACGTAACTGGGAAACTGTTAGACGAAGCAACTACTTCTTTGGAAGCTGAAGGTTTTGAAGTGGTGATCCAGGACTCTATTTATAGAGATACTGTTAAGCCCCTGGCTGTAATCCGCCAGTTCCCCGAGTCCGAATCCAAAGTAAAATCCAATCGCACCATTTACCTCACCGTAAACCGCGCGGTACCTCCTGAAGTAGTGATGCCCAACCTGGTTGGAATGAGTGTGCGTAATGCCGCCATCGTGCTGAAACAATTTGGATTAAAGATGGGAGATACCAGCTATCGGCCTGATTTTGCCAAAAATTCCGTGCTGGTTCAGAAGTATGAAGGAAAAGAAATCAAGGCAGGAACCAAACTTCCTATGGGTACACCGATTTCATTGGTACTGGGCAGTGGCCTTTCCAATGTGGATATGGCTGTTCCTGATTTATTTGGTCTAACATACTCAGGTGCCCGGGATCTGCTGCAAACCAGTGGCATTAATTTTGGTGCCATCGTTCTGGATCCGGATGTAAAGGATACTGCTACTGCTTTTGTGTACAGGCAAAGCCCGGATCGATTAACTGCCGACCGCAGAGCAAACAGAATCCGGCCCGGACAAATGATTGATATCTGGCTAAGTACCAAAAAGCCGGTGCGTGACACCACTGCAACAACTCCCCGGGTTGTTACTCCTGTAGAAAATAATTACTAAACTGTTGCCATATGGATATTATCAGCGTTGAAGAACTGAAAGAAAGAATGGATGCGGGAGAAAAACT
>JAGKTB010000379.1:0-2935 GCA_018993145.1 Flavihumibacter sp. | reverse complement strand
CAGCTGCTTTCTCTTTCTTTAATTGTTGTAAATAATTGGTAATACTCATATTCATTTGTTCTTCCGTGAGTAATGTTTTCTGATTCTTTAATGCATCGTTCAAAGCCCTGGAAACCAGTTGGGTATTGATGTCTGAAATACCCTGGTCTTTATAAAAATTTGCCAGGCTCATGCCGATGGCATAACTCATACTGTCTTTAGCATTTTTCAAAACCGGGCCAGCAGGAGCAGCAGGTTTCTTCACAGCTGCTGAAGTCGCCGGTTTTTTTGTAGGCGCAGGAGTCGCTGGTTTTTTAGTAGTTTGACCAATGGATACGGCTGTCCATAGGAGTAAAGCGGAGGATACAAGAATTTTATGCATAGTTTCTATTGAAACAACGAAAATACTATCCTTTTTAACATTAATTGTTGGCCGTATACACCTATTCTTTCTTCTTATACGTTTATTTTAGCAGTACTGAATCAAAAATACACCTATGCGAAAACTCTTACTTTCTATCCTGGCTATTACCCTTATTGCTTCTGCAAAGGCACAAACAAATGAAAATGGTGCCGGTGGGTTACTTAAAAAAGCCGGTGGACTTCTTAATAAAAACAAATCCGGATCAGGCCTCTCATCCGACGAAATTATTGCTGGTTTAAAGGAAGCGCTGGCTGTTGGTACCCAAAACAGTGCAGAAAGATTGTCAGCTGCAGACGGATTTTTTAAAGACGCTGCAGTTAAAGTACTACTACCGGAGGAAGCCCGCCAGGTAGAACAAAAGCTGAGATCCCTTGGGATGGGTAAACTGGTAGACGATGCCATTTTGAGTATCAACCGTGCTGCAGAGGATGCCTCCAAATCAGCCGCTCCGATTTTCGTGAATGCAGTGAAAGAAATGACTGTTCAGGATGGTCTCACGATTTTGCGTGGAGCAGATACTGCCGCAACGGGTTACCTGAGAAAATCAACTTCACCTGAATTAATCAGTGCTTTTCGTCCGGTTATTGAATCATCCCTGGAGAAAACCGGTGCTACGAAATATTGGTCTGCTGTTTTCGATGCGTATAACAAAGTGAGTCTGAAAAAAGTAAATCCGGATCTGTCGAGTTATGTAACAGGGAAAGCCATTGATGGAATCTTTTATTATGTAGCCGAAGAAGAGAAAAAAATCAGAACCAACCCTGCAGCACGAGTGAATGATATTCTGAAAAAAGTATTTGGTAGTTAATTTCCCTACAAACTTTTTAAACGGTAATTGCTGAAAGGCGGCGCAGAATAATTTTGTGCCGCCTTATGCTTTCAAGAACAATTTCATCTTATAAAATCGCGTATACAGGTCTGTCAAAAGAAACCTGGCTGCTCTCCCTGATTATGCTGATCAACAGGAGTGGCACCATGGTTGTTCCCTTCCTGACACTGTATCTTACCAGTCCGACCATGGGGTATTCCATCGGTGACGCTGGTTTGGTCTTTGGTTGTTTTGGTGCGGGTGCTTTTGCAGGTGCTTTTGTTGGGGGCAGGCTTACCGATAAAATCGGATTTTATAAAGTTCAACTGGCTGCTTTAGGTGGAGGCGCTGTACTTTTCTTTGTACTGAGTTTTATTCAGTCCTTTTATCTTATCTGCCTGTTTACGTTTTTGCTGAGTTTTGTAAATGAAGCGTTTCGTCCGGCTAATTCCACTGCCATCGCTTTTTACAGTACACCTGAGAATCGCACCCGTTCTTATTCCCTCAGCCGGTTGGCAGTAAACCTGGGTTGGGCTGTAGGAAGTGCCATGGGCGGTATCATCGCCAAATTCAGTTATCAGTGGTTGTTCTGGGTAGATGGGATTTCCAATTTCCTGGCGGCGGTTCTGATGGTGTTATTTTTAAAGCAGGCGGCTGCCCGTCACACTGCGGAACGAAAAGAAGTTCAAAAAACTGATCTCTCTCCGGAAGGTCCATCCGTTTACAGAGATTATCCCTTTTATGTTTTTATCCTTCTTGTAACACTGTTTGCAGCCTGTTTCTTTCAGCTATTCACCACCTTATCCGTTTATTTCAAGCAGGTTTTGCATTTCACGGAGCCGCAGATTGGCATGCTGATGGCTTTCAATGGCGTATTGATTGTGCTTGTTGAAATGATCCTGATTTATCAATTGGAAGGCCGACGGAATCAGCTCACCTATATCGCTATTGGGGTTGGTCTGGTGGGAGTTTTTTACCTGCTGATGGGTTTGGGAAGTATAGCCCTTCCGATGGCATTTGCATTGATCCTCATTATTACAGCAGGGGAGATGCTGGCTATGCCATTTATGAACAGTTTCTGGATTAACCGAAGCAGTGCACACAATCGGGGACAATACGCTGCTCTTTATACTATGGCCTGGTCGGCTGCTCAAACCCTGGGCCCACTTCTTTCTTCCCAACTGGCAGAATCGGCGGGGTTCCGTTTTACCTGGTTTGTAAATGGTTCTATATGTCTCCTGGTGGCTGCTATCTTCCTGCAGCTGAAACGGAAGGCTTATTTTTGATCCTAGGCTCCCGTCATTTCACTTAATTCCAGCCAACGCATTTCTTTTTCTTCCAGCTCCTCGCTAATCTTTCCAATTTTAAGGGAAATTTCCTGCAGTTCCTGGAACTCAAGTTTGCCTGAGGCTAGTTTTTCGCTTAATGCTGCTTTTTCTTTCTCGAGTTTGGGTATGTCTTTCTCCAACTGTTCAAACTCACGCTTTTCATTAAACGATAATTTCTTTTTTGCAGGTTGTGGAGCCGCAGCCTGTTGAACAATTTGTTTGGAAGCAGTCTCAACTGTTGCCGTAATAGATTTCTGTTCCTGTTCTTTTTGCCAGATTCTATAAATGGTATAGTTGCCTGGAAAATCTCGGATATGTCCGTTGCCTTCAAATACGAAGAGATGGTCCACCAACCGGTCCATAAAATACCGGTCGTGCGATACGATCAGTAAACAT
>JAGKTB010000031.1:0-3056 GCA_018993145.1 Flavihumibacter sp. | reverse complement strand
GTTATTTTTTTTTTTTTTTCAAGAAGAAGCCGGAATGCGATATCAAAGTGGGCTGGGATTTCAGCGGTTTGCTCTTCCGATCGGCGCATAACTATTGGATCGAATATTCAGATGCAATACGGAAAAAAAAACAACCCCCGCCGGGGCGCAGGTGATCATTTTCTTTCCACGCTTGCTCAATCCCCCCTGTCCCCGCCAAGAGCACCAGATGGTCGTTGGATCAAGCGCGCCTTCCCTAATGAGCAGGGCAATAAAAACTCCATTGCTATTGTTCATGAAGGGGCTACCCGTCAAACAGAATCCTACTACCTCCAGGGAAACCTGAATATGGAAGTCCAATTATTTAAAGGCTTGAGTTGGGAAACGCGGGCAGGTGCCAACTATTCTGCCGGCAAATTCAATGATTTCCGGCCCACCGTTCAATTATTTTATTACAATGATATGAGTCCGGCCGGTAACCTGGATGTTGGTTCCCCCGGTCTGGAAGTAGGTCGTGATGATAATATTTATACTGTCTTCTACAGCCAGCTAAATTACAAACGCTCTTTCGGAGAGCATGCCATTAACGGATTTGCAGGGTACCAGGAAGAACACAATGTGTTCAGTAATATCGGCGCATTCAGAAACCAATATACTACCAACCTCTTGCGTGAATTAAATGCCGGACCAACCGCAGGTATGACCAATAATGGAACTTCCAATGAATGGGCACTTCGTTCGTATTATGGCAATGTGAATTATGATTACCAGGATAAATACCTGGTAGGGTTCAGTTTGCGTAATGATGGTACATCAAGATTGCCCTCTTCTACCAGAAGAGGTTGGTTCTATTCTGCATCTGCCGCCTGGAGATTGAGCAATGAGAATTTCCTGATGAATGTAAAATGGCTAAATGACCTTAAGCTTCGTGCCTCTTACGGTAAATTAGGTAACCAGAACATTGGAATCTATCCTTATCAGGCAACATTACAAAACCGGGATTATGTGTTCAATGGTGCCGTTCAGCCTGGTTATTCTGCATCCACTCTGGTTGACCCTTCCCTGATTTGGGAATCATCCAGCGTGTTTGATATCGGGCTTGATCTCACTGCTTTTAACAATAAGCTCACAGTTATTGCAGACTGGTACAACAAGTACACCTATGATATCCTGAGAACCGCGCAAATTCCATTATGGGTTGGCCTTAACGCACCTACTATTAACAATGGAGCAGTTCGGGATAAAGGTTTTGAACTGGCCATCCAGTATCGTGATCAGATCAGTAAAGATCTTGGCTATTTTATTGGAGGGAATGTACAACGCTATCGTAATAGTCTGGAAGATTATGGCAGCACTGATATTTTTTCCCGTACTATCAGGAAGGAAGGAATGGAACTGGACGCCTACTATTTATACATCTGGGATGGGATTTTCCAAAGTCAGGAAGAAATTGACAAATCTCCGACCCAGCCCGTTACACCCCGACCGGGAGATCTGAAAATTCGTGACCTCGATGGAAATGGAGTCATCAATGACCAGGATCGTATGCGAGTAGACGGGAAGTACCCCAGCTTCCAGTATGCCATGAACCTGGGCTTGACTTTCCGTCAGTTTGACTTTAGCGCACAGTTGTATGGATCTGCCGGACAAAAAATATATGTGAACGGTTGGGGGATTGAACCTTTCCGCCAGGGATCACTTCCTACAACTGATTGGCGTAATCGTTGGACACCTGATAATCCTTCTACTACCATGCCAAGAGTTTATGTGGCGGATGGATACGCACCGGTCCAGAGTTATGCCTCTACCTATTTTTTGAAGGAAGCTTCTTTCATGCGATTGAAAAATGTTCAACTCGGCTATACCTTACCGGCAGCACTTCTAAAAAAACTAACCATGAAATCAGCGCGACTTTATTTTACTGCTGATAATATTTTCACAATAAGCAAATTCCCCGGATTGGATCCCGAACGGGTGGGTGATGGAAATTATGTAACCTATCCGCAATTACGCACGTTCACTTTTGGAGCGATGGTACAATTCTAAACGATTAAAAAAACAAGTATGAAAACTTTCCATAAAATTATATTCTCTGGAATGATCGCAGCCACATTGGGAACCGGATGCAAAAAAAGCCTGCTGGATGTGAATCCCAGAGATCAGTTGTCAACTACTGTATTCTGGAAATCGGAAAAGGATGCAGATCTCGCATTAACGGGTTTGTATAACTATCTCTATGCTACTGGTGGAAACTGGGGCTGTGCGCAATACGAAATCATGGGATGGGATGGTTTTACGGATGATGTATATTCCCAACACGATTACGGTGGTGGTAGATCCGCCACGTCATCCGGAATTACGCCTACAAGTGGTGGATATGTTGCCAGCTATTATTCGAACAACTACCGGGCATTAGCTGCCATTAATAGTTTCCTTGCTAACGTTGATAAAGTTTTAAGTGGCGATAAATTAACCCAATACAAAGCGGAAGCACATTTTCTGCGTGCCTTTAACTACCTGTACCTGGCACAACTATATGGAAATGTACCGCTTATTACAGAAGATCCATTCAAACTGGATTTTAACCAGGGTATGGCAAAAGCCAGTAAGGCTGAAATTTTGAAGTTTGTACTGGATGAACTGGATCTGGCAATCGCCGGACTGCCTGATCAGCCTTATACAGGAGGCCATGCAGTAAAAGGAACCGCACTTGGTTATAAAGTTCGGGCATTAATGGAGTTGAAGCAATATGCAGCAGCGGCCAGTACCGCAAAACAGGTAATTGACGGTAACAAATTCAGCCTGAATCGAAACTACCTTGCTAACTTTTATAAAAGCGGGCAACGCAGTAGTAGAGAAATCATGTTCTCCGTTGTATTTCAGGCGCCTAATATGATTCATGCAGATGCTGCATTAAACGTGGCAATGCATCGTTGGGGTGGATTTGCAGGCACCCAAAACCTGATTGATGCGTATGAAGACGGCGATCCAAGGTTGACAATGAGCTGGTTTTTCCCCGGCGACGGTGCAGACAAAGGATGGCCTTTTGATGACCCGGCAGTTGCATCACCTGGTGC
>JAGKTB010000378.1:0-3884 GCA_018993145.1 Flavihumibacter sp. | reverse complement strand
AGAATTTCTGCATACCGCATCAGGCTGTAACTCACCCTTGACTGGAATGCATTTTCGTCAGTCATGGTGTACTTGGACCAAAGGTATCCAACACCACTTTTAGCCGGACCAAATGCGTTATTGAAATCTGCATTTGTTTTTACAGACCAGCTCCCGTCAGCATTTCGAAAAGAGGTTGTTGGATTATATATATCATACACAAAGTTCACGAGGTTCATACTCACCGTATCACCAGGAATTGCTACGGTGTATTTCAGCCGGATATCCCGGTTTACACGTGGATTATTCGGATCATAAATGGCACTTTCATCAATCCGGTAACCATCCGAAGCTTCGAAAACATCTACCAGTCGTTGTGCAGGAAAACGACCCGACTGACCACCTGCTGCTCTTGAGCAGTTTCCAAGAGGCATATTTGTACGGGAAGTTGCCAATGCTTCCGTATAAAGAATTTCCCACATGATTTCACCACCTGCGTTCGGTTTCTGGCCTGAACGGGTGAACAGATCACCATAATTAGGATTCAGCGATAAGCCGGCATTATCGATCACCTGTTTGGCAGCAGCAGCAGCAATTGAATAATCGCCATTGTACAATGCAGTACGGGCTTTGATTCCGAGAGCAACAGCTCTACTAACCCGACCTCTTTCTGTTGGCGCCCAGTTCAGAGAACCGGCAATAGCATCAATTTCATCGTATACAAATTTTACCAAATCTGCTTTTGATGCACGAGACTGGTTGTAAAATTCTTCCGGTGTAAGTGGCTTTGTAATCAGTGGCGCTCCATTAAACAGGAAAGCCAGGTGATGATACGCATACGCCCTAAGCACGCGAGCTTCCGCTTCCAGTCTTTTATAGGTAGCATCGGGGGTATTTCCTTTTGCTCTTACCATTCCATCGAGAATGGTATTACATCGCTGGATGGTAATATAGATCTGACGCCACAAGCCGGATGAATGGGTATTATAGGTATCAAAAGTACCTTCGCCCAAATCATTGGCACGCAGAATGGCAATATCAGCCCAGGCATCACTGGCGGAAAGATAGGGTACCAAACCAAAGTCCCAATAAGAACGATATGCCGCATTCAGGGATACATTGATTTCTTTCTCATTGTTCAGGAATGCTCCGGAGGCAGGAGAATCGATTGGCTGTTTGTCGAGAAACTTGGAACAACCACTGGTGGCTGCCAGCATCAGGCATAGACCACTGATATAGATCGTTTTTTTCATTGCTTAGAAGTTTAAGTTCAGTCCAACAGTAAAGGTTTTCATAATAGGGTAGAATTCCCCGGCAGTATTGGTTTGCTCTGCGTCAAAACCAGGATACCATTTATCCCAGGTGATCAGATTTTGTGCACCAACATAAATGCGCGCTGATTTGATTTTACCATAAGTCAGAATGGAAGAAGGCAGCGTATAACCCAACACGAGATTCTTCAGTCGGAGGTAGGAAGAGGAAAGCATCCAATAAGAAGAAGTCAAATAGTTGTTGGTAATGCTGTTTGGAGTCAGACGGGGATAACGTGCATCTGTATTGTCCGGACTCCAGAAATCTTTTTGGTGCTCAAACATAGTCCCCTGGAAGGAAGCTGAAAAGAAAGGCTGAGCGCCGGTACCGGACATATAGTTATCGCGCTTACCCACGCCCTGGAAGAATACCTGTAAATCAAATCCTTTGTATTGCCCACCAAGGTTCAGACTATATTCATACCGCGGAAATGAGTTACCCAGCACAACGCGGTCAAATGCATTGATCACATTATCAGGCTTGCCTTCCGGACCGCTTACATCTGCATAGCGGATATCACCAGGTTTGGTATTTCCGAAATGGAAAGGTGCTGCATCAATTTCAGCCTGCGACTGGAATAGACCCTGGGCCTGGTATCCAAAATAGGAATTCAGGGGAATACCTTCTCTGGTTATGAATGATCCGCTGATGTATTCTTTACCACCCAGGTTGATTACTTCATTCTTCACATCCGACAAGTTCAATTGTGCGTTGTAGGAGAATTCACCAATACGATCTCTCCAGCCGATACCCAGTTCCCAACCCGTGTTGCGCATGCTGCCGATATTAATGAAGGGAGCACCCAGACCAACATAGGTTGGCACATTATCGCGCTGTAACATGTCAACGATATCGCGGCGGAAATAATCAGCCGTGATAGTCATTCGATTCCTGAGCAATCCAAGGTCTAATCCAATGTCCAGAATTTTGGAAGTCTCCCACTTGATAAAAGGGTTTGCTGCAGTTGTCAGTGCGTAACCGGCATTAACAGCATTGTTGAAATAATAATCATAAGCAGAACCTGCTGCATACAAAGCATATGTAGGGTAATAATCGCTTAAGTTCTGATTACCAAGGGAACCATAGGAAATTCTAATCTTGGCGTTATTCACAACATCCTTGATGGGATCCCAGAATGCTTCTTCCGAAATTCTCCAGCCGGCGGATACAGATGGGAAAAGTTTCCACCAGTTTTCTTTTCTAAAACTGGAAGAGGCATCAAAACGTCCATTTACTTCCAGTAAATATTTCTGCTTATAACTGTAATTCACACGTGCATATGCAGAAGCCATGGTGAATTCATTAAGCCCGCCCGAGAGGGTTTGTCCCAATGGATCAGCGGCATCCAGGTAGGGCAGGTTTTCTGAAAGCAGGTTCTGACGGGAAGCATACACACCACTTGTTTTAAATGCTTCCGTTGTGAAACCACCTAATACGGTGAATTCATGGTCTCCTATTTCGCGGTTATAACTTGCCTGTGCGCGAAAAAGGTTACGGGTTGTTTGAATGTTGTTATCAAACAGCGCATTGAACGTAGGCCAGGAACGCGCATAATTCAACTGGTTATTGGCAGGATCCGCTTCATAAATATCGTATTGTCCCTGCAACTTACGGCTACGGGTAGCCGCTAAATTTGAGCTGTAGCTAACCAACATATCCATGCCTTTAAAAGGCTTGTAATTCAAGGTAGCTGTAGCGATGCGGCTATCGGTGGATGATTTGTCCCATCCACCATCTTTTGCCTGAGCGGCAGGGTTATTATTCGACCAGCCTTCTCCCCATTCACCGGTATCAAAGCGACCAGGAGCAATTGCAGGAAGTCCCAGCATATAGCGAATGATACCCGTTGGCGAATTATTTCCGGGCCATTTGCGGTCGGTGCGGTTTAAAACGAGATCAACCGAAGCTGAAAGCTTGCTGCTGAGTTGAATATCTGTATTAAAACGAAGATCAATACGCTGGAAATCAGTATTGGCAGTCAATCCATTTTGTCCGAGGTAACCTCCCGATCCGAACAATTTAATTTTATCATTACCGGCTGAAACGGTTACGTTGTGATTGTGCATAAGCCCGTTGTTCACCAGCACCAGATCTTTCCAATCTGTATCAAAGCGGGCAAAATTATCTGCACCGAGTGTTTCATATTCCTGAATAAGGTCTGTGAAAGCGGCTGGCAAACCTGCATTAGCCTGTGCAACATCCCATAATTTCATATGATCAAGCGCACTAACTTTTTCAGGAAGATCTGTTGGCTTTTGTTGGGCGAGGTAACCACTGTAGGCTACATTCACTCCTTTAGAACCACGTTTGGTTGTGATCAGGATAACCCCATTCGCAGCTCTTGAACCATAGATGGCCGCAGCAGCCGCATCCTTTAAAACAGAAATACTCTCAATACTGTTAGGGTCAATGGCATTCAGGCTCATTTCAATATTATCCACCAGAATCAGGGGATCCTGACCGGCGTTGATAGAACCAATACCCCGGATTCGTATAGTACCACCATCTCCACCGGGCAAACCGGATTGCTGGGTAACTGTTACACCCGGAGCAGCTCCCTGTAAAGCAAGGGAGGTAGATGCAACAGGCCGACT